>CANRCU010000020.1 GCA_947629215.1 uncultured Clostridia bacterium | reverse complement strand
CGGTGTAACGGAGATAGTCGACAATTATGATGTGGACGGCATACATATGGACGATTATTTTTATCCGGGTCCCGATGTGAACGACGATGCGGACTTTGCAAAATACAATACGGGTTTTGCCGATAAGAACGATTGGCGCAGAAACAACTGCGATCTGCTTGTCAAGGGCATAAGCGATGCACTTAAAGACAGGGATGTTGTTTTTGGCATGAGCCCGAGCGGTATATGGGCAAATGCAGGCAATAACCCGCTTGGCAGTGATACCCGCGGGTTTGAATCATATTCCGAGATATATGCGGATACCAGAAAATGGGCTTTGGAAGGCTGGATAGATTATATTGCGCCTCAGATATATTGGGAGATAGGTCACAGCGCAGCCGATTACAAAACAGTTGCAAAGTGGTGGAGCGATACTCTTGCATCAAGCAATACAAAACTGTATATCGGTATGGGCGAGTACCGTGTCAGCGATGCGGGCAGTGACAGCGTGTGGTACAACGGCGCGGCGCTTAAAGACGAGTTTGAGCTTAATAAGACCATGCCAAAAATAAGCGGCGAAATACACTTTAATTACAGCCCGATAATGAAAAGCGATGCTTTGAAGTCATTGCTTAAAGAACATAACGGTGTGACCGCTGCGGAAACGCCCACACAGCCGACAACACAAACGACTGTACAGACGACAAAAACAGTTATAGACGAACCGACGGTGCAGCCGACAACACAAGTTATACCGCCTATATCAAAAAACGATATTATGGTCTATCTTAACGATAAAACACTTGTCTTTGACCAGCCGCCTATAATAGAAAACGGCAGAACGCTTGTACCGATGCGTTCCATATTTGAGGGGCTTGGCATGGAGGTAGAATGGAATAATGCCAAAAAACGTATAACCGCGACCGACGATAAGGGTACTCTTATAATCATGACCATAGGCGACAGGATAATGACCGTCAACGGCAAAGTCGTTGAAATGGATGTACCGCCCAAGATAGTTTCTTCAAGAACATTGGTGCCTATAAGAGCGGTGTCCGAAGCGTATGATGCAAAAGTCGAGTGGGACGGTGTGAACAAAACAGTCTATATAGAAACCGCAAAATAAACTTTTGCATAAAAGGTGAAAATTATGATAATCGGAACTTGCACATTGCGTTTTGATGCCGAATGGGTGCATTCGCTGAAAGAAAAACGAATGATAGTCAAAAGCCTTGTTGAAAAGACAAAACATAAATTCAATGTTTCCGTTGCGGAAACGGACTGTCAGGATATTCACAGGACAATAGTTATAGGTATAGCCTGTGTTACAAACGACGCCGTTTTTGCGGAACAGATATTGAACAATGCAGCAGACTTTATGGAAAATAATACAGATGCCGTTCTTATGGATATGGATATTGAAATATTAAGAACAGCAAAACAATGAAAACCGATGCGGGGTGATATTTTGAAGATACTTATAACTTCCGATTGGTATGCGCCTGTAATAAACGGTGTTGTTACCTCTGTGCTGAATCTTGAAAAAAATCTCAGGGCGCTGGGACATGAGGTAAAAGTCCTTACGCTTTCGGAGAAGATACATTCGCATAAAAGCGATGATGTTTATTATGTCAAATCCATGCCGGCGCTTGTTTATCCCGATGCAAGGGTCGGCTTTATAAAGCACAGATACTATAAAGAAATTGTGGAATGGAGCCCCGATATAATACACAGCCAGTGCGAATTTTCAACTTTTGTTATGGCGCTTTTGATAGCACATAAGCTGCATATACCGATAGTGCATACTTATCATACGGTTTATGAGGATTATACGCATTATTTTTCGCCAAGTGAAAAGTACGGTAAAATAGCGGCGTCTGTCATCAGTTTTAAACTGCTTGAACATACGGATAAGGTTATAGTGCCTACCGAAAAAGTAAGAAAACTGCTTTTGGGCTACGGTGTCGACAGGGAGATATTTACCCTGCCGACGGGTATAGATATAGAAAAATTCGAAAAACCGCTTAACGAGGACAGGCGGGAAGAATTGAGGGCTAAATACGGTATTCCCGATAGGAATAAAATAATGCTGTGCCTTTGCCGCCTTGCAAAAGAAAAAAATATATCCGAACTGATAGAATATTTTGACAGAATGGCTCTTAAAAATGTAACGCTGCTTATTGCGGGCGGCGGACCTTATTATAAGGAACTCAAAAAAGAGACCGAAAACCTCTGCGGCGGTCTGTCTGTTGTTTTTACAGATATGATACCGCCCGAAGAGGTCGGCGATCATTATAAACTTGGTGATTTTTTTGTCAGCGCATCCACAAGCGAAACTCAGGGGCTGACTTACATAGAAGCGCTTGCAAACGGGCTGCCTGCTCTTTGCCGCAAAGATACAAGCATTGAAAATGTTATAATTGACAATGTAAACGGCTATTGCTATGAAAATTATGACGAATTTTGCGGTTTTGCAAAGAAATTGCTGAATGATGCAGAGTTAAGAACAAGACTTTCGGCAAATGCTCTTGACACCGCCCGCAAATTTTCGTCCCGGGCATTTGCGGAAAATGCCGTAAAAATATATACAAAGGCTGTTGAGGACAAGAAAAGCGAAGTTTCCGTAAAATTGGATATTGCCTCGGAGCTTGAAAAAATATTTTCGGCATTACCAAAGTTCTGATTTGTCGACGGTCAAAAAAAGCATTGACAACCATCTGTTTTTTTCATATAATTATAATAATATAAAGTAAACATACGGAAAGAATAAGTAAGTGCCGTGACCATATCTACAGAGAGGATAGACAGGTGAAAATATCCGTTCGGGCGGCAGCCGAAGCTCTCTTTGCAAAACCGTATGCGTTGGCAGCGTTAAAGCCGTAAAGAGATAAGAACACAGTTTCTTAATCAGGGTGGTACCGCGATCATTCGCCCCTGTTGCTTTGGCAATGGGGGCTTTTTAACTGGTACGTAAGGTCATGCAAAGTACAATATCATTATATATAATCATAAAGGAGATAATATTATGCAGTACATGGGTGTAAACGAAATACGCGAAAAATACCTTTCTTTTTTTGAAACAAAGCAGCATCTTCGTATGGCAAGCTCTTCGCTTGTTCCGCAGAATGACAAAAGCCTGCTGCTTATAAATTCGGGCATGGCGCCTTTGAAACCGTTTTTTACGGGTCAGCAGGTACCGCCGCGCAAGCGTGTGACGACCTGTCAGAAATGCATCAGGACAGGCGATATTGAAAATGTCGGCAAAACGGCTCGTCACGGCACATTTTTTGAAATGCTCGGCAATTTTTCTTTTGGTGACTACTTCAAAAACGAAGCCATAGAATGGGCTTGGGAATTTTTTACCGAAGTTATAAAGCTGCCTAAAGAAAAACTTTATGTTTCAATATATCAAGACGATGACGAGGCTTTCGATATATGGCATAAAAAGATAGGTCTTAGCGAAGACCGCATTTTCCGTATGGGTAAAGAGGATAATTTCTGGGAACACGGCGTAGGCCCCTGCGGTCCGTGTTCGGAAATATATTATGATAAAGGCGAAGAATACGGCTGCGGAAAACCCGATTGCACCGTCGGCTGCGACTGCGACCGTTATATGGAAGTATGGAACCTTGTGTTCACACAGTTCTGCAAAGAAGATGACGGCAGTTATTCAAATCTGGCTCATCCTAATATCGATACGGGTATGGGGCTTGAAAGGCTTGCGACCGTTTTACAGGGCGTAAATTCTATTTTTGATGTGGATACCGTTAAGGCGATACGTGATAAAGTCTGCGAAATATCGGGCAAAAAATACGGCGAATCCGAAAAATACGATGTTTCTATCCGTGTTATAACGGACCACGTTCGTTCGGTCACATTTATGACTTCAGACGGTGTGATGCCGTCAAACGAAGGCCGCGGTTATGTTTTGCGCCGTCTTTTAAGACGCGCTGTACGCCATGGGAAACTGCTTGGCATTGACAGGGAATTTCTTTGCGAAGTTGCCGATGTCGTTATACAAAACAGCGGTGATGCCTATCCCGAATTAAAGGAAAAGAGCGAATATATCAAAAAATTCATATCTATAGAGGAACACCGTTTCCACGAAACGCTTGACACGGGCATGGCTATGCTCACGCAGAAGATAGACGAATTAAAGGCTAAGAACGGCGCAAAGGTGCTTGACGGTCCGGACAGTTTCAAACTTTACGATACCTACGGTTTCCCTCTTGACCTTATGCAGGAGATACTTGCGGACGAAGGCATATCCGTAGACGAGGACGCTTTTAAAGAGGAAATGGAAAAACAGCGTATCCGCGGACGCGAAGCGCGTGAAACGGATAACTACATGGGCGCGGAAGAAACGGTATTTCACCGTTTGCCTGCCGAAATGTCCACCGAATTTGTCGGTTATGACAATGATACCTGTACGGGCAAGGTGCTTGCGCTTGTGAGTGAAAATGCCGTTGCGGATACAGTGGGCGAGGGCAAAGAAATAGCCGTCGTTGTCGATAAGACACCGTTCTATGCCGAAATGGGCGGCCAGGTCGGCGATCACGGCAAAATCACAAGCGATAGCTGCGAAATAGTCGTTACCGACTGCACAAAGTTCGGCGGCAATAAATTCATACACACGGGTAAGGTCATAAGCGGCGAAATATCTGTCGGAGATACGGTCACACTTACCATAGATACTTTAAGAAGAAAAGCTATCGCCCGTAACCATACCGCAACACATATCTTGCAGGCTGCTCTAAGAGAGGTGCTTGGTTCTCATGTCGAGCAGGCGGGTTCGTATGTGAGCGACAGTCGTTTGCGTTTTGACTTTACGCATTTTGAAGCCGTCGACAAAGACAATCTTATAAAAATAGAACACATCGTAAACGAAAAACTCTTTGAGGCGCTCCCCGTCGAGGTCAGGGAAATGCCTATAGAGGAGGCCAAAAAGAGTGGCGCTACGGCGCTTTTCGGTGAAAAATACGGCGAAACCGTCCGTGTTGTCAATGTCGGCGGATATTCGATAGAATTTTGCGGCGGTACACATCTTCACAATTCGTCCGAAGCCGGCGTATTCAAAATTGTTTCGGAAAGCGGTGTAGCCGCAGGAGTAAGACGTATCGAGGCTCTTACGGGCGCAGGCGTTCTGCGTTATTTTGAAGAAAAAGAAACTATACTCAACGAAATTGCCGGTGTGATGCGTTCCGCAAAGGACAATATCACACAGCGTATAATGTCTGTTATTGACGAAAACAAGCGTCTTACAAAAGAGCTTGAAACGCTTAAAACAAAGATGAGCGGAAATGCTGCGGACGATATTCTTAACAACAAGACGGATATAAACGGCGTTGCCTTTATACAAGGCGAAGTCAAGGGTCTTGAAATGAACGACCTGAGAAATATGGGCGACAGATTAAAAGACAAAGTAGGCGCAGAGCCTGCGGTCATAGTGCTTGCTTCGGGTGAGGGCAGCAAGGTCAGCTTTGTTGTTATGTGTACCGATGCGGCTGTGAAAAAAGGCGCAAAAGCGGGCGACATAGTTAAAGCGGCTGCCACGGTCTGCGGCGGAGGCGGCGGAGGACGCCCGAATATGGCGCAGGCAGGCGGCAAAGATGCAAGCAAGATAAAAGAAGCGCTTGATGCCGCTAAAAAAGCCGCAGAAAACAGCATAAAATAATTTCGTTTTTCGGGGAATGTGAGCTGTCGGAAGAAGGGATATAATGAAAAGAAACAATACGATCAAAATGATAATATTAAATGCGCTGATAATAATATCCGCCGTATCGGTATATTCTCCCGGTCTGCTTGCGCTGTATCCGAACGACCCGTCGGTCTTTAAAGCGGGTATGTCGATACTTATAGGCATATTTCTTTTTGTTATATTTATATACGGAAATTTCAGCCTGCTCTCCGACAAACGGCAAAAAATAGAGATAAGCGATCTTGCGCAGGCAAAAAAAATTTTGTATATGTACAGTGACAGCCGAAATTTCGGCAGTATTGCAAAAACCATATTGAACCAGCTGGAACGCCTTGAACGCTCTATGTCAAGGCTGCAATATGAGATAGACCGAAAGTTTGCAAAAAATTCCATCAGCAACGACAAGTACTCGGCTGTCATAAATGAAGCAAATGCGAGTCTTGTCGACAATCTTATAAATACGACACATAAGATGCAGTTTTTTTACGATGACGAATACGCGCGGCTGCTTGAATGCAAAAACGACAATATCCCCGACGAGATACAGCTTAAACAGCTTGAATTGTACAAAGCAAATGAGGATGCCATACAAGAAGTTATAGAGAAAAACGAAAAACTTATATTGCAGTTGGACACTCTTGCGATCGAATTGAGCCGCCCCGGCGAACAAGACGATGATATACTTGAGGAGATACAGCAATTGACAAGAGAAGTTAGGTATTACAAATAAAGGAAGGAATGGTAGGATGAAAGCAAAGAATGTCACCATAGTTGCGGTGTTGGCAATAGTCGTTGCGGTACTTGTTTTCGGCGGTATCTCTCTTACGCGGAATGTCGGGAAATCCCAAAAGACCATATCCAGAGAGGCGGCGATGGAAACGCTCGAAAAATACTGTAAAAACATTGCCGCGCAGGAAGCTGAACCCGTAAAAGGTCAGGTGACTTATTCGGACGAAAATACTTTGTATCAGGAATTGCCCGAATTAAAAGACGATTCTATCGTGGTACACGAAAACAGCGCAAACTATGCCGAGATATTCGCAAGTTCCGAAAAAACAGGCACGGGTACGGACGGCTATCTTCGTGAAATGGCTGAAAAATTCAACAGAGCCGGTATAGTCATAAACGGCGAAAATGTTTCGGTGCGTATAAGAACGGTCAGCAGCGGTCAGCAGGTCGACTATCCCGCTTCGGGCAAATACGTCCCCGATGCAATTTCCCCTTCGTCCGAGCTCAGCATTAAGATGCTTAACGCAAAGGGCGTGTCCACGACTGATATTGACAGCAGCCTTATAACAAATTATGCGGGTATAGTCGTTTCAAACTCCACTTACAGCACTCTTGTCGAAGATTACGGCAGCGCAGATGTCAAAACATTTGCCCAGGCTACGGCTGACGGCAAGATAACGGTAGGTTATACAAATCCGTTTACTTCGGCAACGGGTATGAACTTTCTTGTTACCCTGCTTGACAGCTGGGACAGCGGTAATATCCTCTCGGATACCGCAATACAGGGTTTTCAGAGTTTTCAGGAGAATGTGCCTTTTGTGGCAATGACTACGGGTCAGATGCGCAATGCAGCAGAAAGAGGCAGCTTTGACGCTTTTGTTCTGGAATATCAGGTATATATAAACGACAGCAAACTCAGTAAAAATTACAGATTCATACCTTTTGGATATGCGCATACAAATCCGCTGACGATGCTTGATACATCGGATAAAAAGGATATTCTTGATGCATTTGCAAAATTCTGTAAGGAAAACGGCGCCGAGCTTGCAGCAAAAGACGGTTTTAATGCGGATATAGGCTATATGCCGTCCTTGCCCGATTATTCGGGCGCGGAATTGATGTCCGCTCAGCAGCTTTACAAAGAAAATAAAGACACTCAGCCCGTTATATGCGTTTTTGTGACGGACGTTTCGGGCAGTATGGCAGGCGAACCGCTCAACACACTTAAAAGCAGCCTTATAAATTCAATGCAGTATATCAACACAAACAATTATATAGGCCTTGTTACCTATAATGATTCGGTGACTGTATCTTTACCGATAGCGCCGTTTGATATAAACCAGCAGTCGTATTTCAAAGGTACTGTCGAAAGCCTGAGCGTTTCGGGCGGTACGGCAACTTTTGACGGGCTGTGCGCCGCTCTTAAAATGATAGAGGATAAACTTGTGGAAGTACCCGAAGCAAAACCAATGGTATTTGTACTTAGTGATGGTGAAACAAACCGAGGTTATTCTCTTGATGATGTAAAAGATATAGTCAGCGGACTGAATATTCCTGTTTATACAATAGGCTACAATGCCAATATAGAGGCACTTTCGGCTTTGTCAGATATAAACGAGGGCGTTTGCATAAACGCAAATACCGACGATGTTATCTATCAGCTGAAACAACTGTTTAATGCAAATATGTAAAAAAAGGGCTGCCGCAAACAGAAAATTGTTTTCGGCAGCCTTTATATATTATCTTTTTGTTCTATCGGTTTTAAATACAAATATCATAGATACAAACATCATACAACAGGTCATGCCTGCCAATATCATTGCAATATCCATTAATATGTTTTTATAATAAAAGCTTGCGCTATAACTGCCCGGCGGTATAGTTGCCGAAACATAGCCGTCTTTGGTTTCTGTCGGTATAATATCGGTAACTTTGCCCGAATCATCCGTCAGAGAAATGCGGTAATTGTTGCTGTATGTCATAGATATTGTAATATCTGTCGGCTTATCAAATTTTGTTTGAAAATTCAGCTTGTCCATATATGTTTTTGTCAACGTGATTTTTTTACCGTTGTCATAAGAACAGATAGGGTATACACCGTACAGCTCTATAAGTATTGTATCGTCTATCCATTCGGATGTTTTTGCTATTTTAATTTTTTCGCAGCGGTCGATGAATTCTTTAAATGTATCATAATATTCATCGGGTTTTGAAAGGATAATATATTTAATACCGTTTTGTATTATTTGTTTCTCAAATATATGCAGTTCTTGTCCGCTTGGTTCTTCATCTATAAAGCACATTCCGTTCATCCACATATCAAACAAGGTGTTTACAATACGGTCGCTTTGCCGATAGCTTTTGAATCTGTATATATTGTCATACCCAGATAAGGCAAAAACACCGAATGGCGTGGCACAGTTTTTGGTGAAAGCATACGTACAAAGGTTTCCTGCTATTTTTGTTAAATCGTCGTAGTAATATGCAACGGCAACAAAACGATAGTTGTTTTTGTCTGTATGGTTTTCTTCAAGTTTTTGTTTCGTCTGCGGTATATATTGGCGGAACCGGGAATAAGTCACATTATAATTGTTTATATATGAATGATTTCCGGGTCTTGTTATCAAAAAAATATTTATCAGACATATTATAGAACACAGCGCCGATATTGTGTATGTGATCTTCCGGAATTTTTTTGTTTTTCCCAACATAAAACAGCTTACAGGTATGAGTATAGGTATGAAAACAAATGCACACTTATACAGGTATCTGAATTCTTTTATCAGCGGTATATGTTCGAGTATAACGGCGATAAGACCTTTACTTCCCATAGAGAACAGTATGAAAAAGAATGCCGCAAACATCATTGCATGAAGAATGTCTTCTTTTTTGTTATTTTCCTTGTCGGAACCGACAGACTTTATTGTATATAAAATAATTGCAGCAACATAAAACGGCAGGGTAAAAAGCAGCATAATATCAAATAATATCAGCATAAAGTAAACCGTGATCATTTTTTTGCTCAGCATAAAATTTTTTCCGCTTTTAAAGCTGTGTATGCAGACCAAAACGGTCAAAAAAGCTATGATGATCATAAGTGCCGTATAAGATATTATACTCATTTTATTGAACTTCATAAAGTCAAAATAAAATTTGAATATCATCAACAACAAAAAAAGTGATATAAGTACATGATTTGTTCTCAGTACATATTTCTTTTCTTTACCCGAATACAGTTTGTTTGCAACAGGTTTGACCTTTTGAATAAATATATCGGTAAATTTTATGACCTCCGGTATAAGTATCATAAAGGCAAATATGCCGACAGCGCCGATACCTATAAAATCGATAAAATCATAAGGATAAAGGCTTTGTGGTGTATCCATGGGGAAAATCATATAAAATGGGGCAAATATATCCGCAATATTCAGCCAATAAGAATAAAAATCCTGATTGCCTCCAATTACCTTATCCCTGTCTGCGGATGACTGTGCCGAGAGTATGAGCGACATACATGAAAGCAGTAAAAATATTGCGATCGTGACAAATATTTTAAGTATATAACTTGGTTTGCGCTCTCTTACGGCAAAAACCACATTCAGTATGCAATATACCATTACATAATAACAACAATATTGTACATGACCAAGCAGCATACCGAAAGCAAGTGTTATGCCGGGTACGAACCACTCGCTCCTTTTACCTTTTGTGCGTACAATAATAAAAAGCAAAAACGGCAAAAAGAAATAATTGTTGAATGTAAAATAATAGAATGCAAATTCAAAGAATAACACAGATACCGAATAAGCGAATAAGGACAGTACAATTGCAGGTTTTTCCGAAGAAAATTCTCTGAGCAGCAGGTACATAAAAATATTTCCGAGGAAGTACATAATGATAATATGCACTGTCAGAACAGTAAGGCTGCCCTTCGTCAGAAAACGGCTTATAATGTAGGATATGTACATAAAAGGACTGTATAGCCCGTAATATCCGCTTGAAAAAATATCTATGCCCTTATATTGATAAAAATTATGATAGGGTATGCCCTCGCCGCTGAATATCTGATCAAAGGCTTTTTGTATTACAGGTCCCCACTGCATGATGTTGTCATCAACATAGAATGCGTCTTTGTTGCCGAACAGCATCAATCCCATTATCAGCAGCGAATAGGCAATTATTAAAATAATATCCGCATTTTTTTTGTGAGTCAACATTTTCCCTCCGACCGTATACAGGTCATTTTGTCAAGATACGGTTTTTGTATTGTCGTATACAACCTTGCCATAATAAATATTCTTTTTGCTGTTTTTATATTTTTTTATAAATTTTTCTTTTGAAAAGAAATAAGATAAAACCACTTTCATCATATTAAAAGAAAGGCTGAACAGCTTGGCGTTGGATATTTGATCTTCCTCGCGCCATGTTATCGGGTAAAATATCATTTTATGTTTGTAATAAACCGAAAACAGCAGCATTTCGGGGTTAAAAAACAGGGCGTCGGAGAGATCGACATAATATTTTGTTCTGAGCATATCGGTGTTGTACATATTAAGCCCCGAACCCATATCTCTGATAGACTTGCCTGCCGCAGCCGAAAAAATAATGTTGAATACACGGTTGCCCCATATTCTTTTTTTGGAGTAACCTATAAGCTTTGAATCTTTTTCAAATCTTCCGCCGAGTATACAGTCGGCTTCTTTATACTCTTTATTTTTCAGGACGGGCAGAAAATCCCTTATATCTGCCTGATCGTCGCCATGCAGCACCACAACATAATCAAAGCCGTTTTTCAGCGCATAATTGAAAGCAACTTTATGCGAACCGCCAAGATTATAGTTGCCGTAATTTGTTATTATTTTGCAGGGCAGTTCCGGATGCTCTTTCAAATAAGCCTTTGCCGAATCTACGGTGTTGTCTGTGCTGATATTGTTTACTATTATTATTTCGTCGGTATAACTAAGTACATCATCGTTAAATTGCGACAATACCCGCGGTATTTGTTTTTCGCAGTTATACGCCGGTATGAATACAAGAATTTTGTCTTTTTTCATATTTTTACCTCACATGAATTATTCGTTCAAAAAAATTTCAAGTTCTTCGGGTGTTCCCAAAACGTGTACTTTACGGGGATCTATATTGCTTATTGTGACCTGCATATTTTTTTCGATCATAGCATTGTAAAGCGGTGCGATATATTTTTCGTTGCGTTCGGTATTGTTGTTTTTTATGTAGTATTCTTCATAGAGCTGTTTATAAAGCCTTGCCGAAGAAAAATAGTAGGCGCCGAGCGTGCAGTTATCGGAGATCCTGACTTTTTCTCTGACCTCGACCGCTTTGTTGTTTTCGTCAAGCCGTACAAAACTCCAATGTTCACCGTCCGCATTAAAACAAGGTATATGACCGTCGCCTGAAATATCTTCCCACTTCATGGCATAAGATTCGACATATGTATCTATATTATAGACCATTATCGGTGCGTCCATATCGCAATACGGTATGGCGAGCATACAGGTTGTGGCTTGTCCGTCCGTCATTTTGTCGATTTCTATTATTTCGGTCTGCGGAACATTGTATTTTGCAAAATGCTCTTTTATAAAATCGCTTGCGTTGTCTTCTTTTCTGACGATAAAAATATATTTGGATACATTTTTGTTATAACCCGTAAGACTGTCCATAGACCATTCAAACAAGGTCTTGCCTTTTGCGTTTATCATATATTTCGGGCATTGCCAGCCCGCTTTTCTGAAACGTGTGCCAAGCCCCGCCATCGTTATAATGACTGTCATCTTCGGCATTATAAAACACCCCCTTTATTTAAGGTCTTTTTTTGACTTATCGCAAATATCGTTCAATTCTTCGACGGTGCAGTTAAGAAACTCATCCGGTCTGACGGTGCGGTCGTCAACGTAAAAGCCTTTGTGTCCGGGCCATGGCTTGCCATAGATTATTTCGTCATAAGGTATGTCCCATTTGTCAAGCCACTCGGAAAGTACACGCGCGGTATATTTGTTTATAAGACCAAGATTGCCCTTATGGGTATTCATATTTCTTGATGTAAAAAGTATTATGCGTGCTCCGTTTGCCTTATAATACCGAAGTTTTTCGACCATATCGGAATACGGAACAAGATCGCAGTATTCTTCCCCTTTTTTTTTGATGGGACACAAAGTTCCGTCAATATCAAATACAAATGAATAGTCCTCGTACATAATAAAATTCCTCCTAATATCCAATATACCGCAAGGGGCATATCAATCATTTACAGTATATCATTTTGAGAATAAAAAATCAATACCGATAGAAATTTTATCTTTGGTTATGAGTGCGCAGCAGAGCAGGAATATTATTGACAAATAATTTAATGTGATCAAACTGTTTACATAGTTTGAAATTTGATGTATAATACTAAATGGAAATTATTTTGGATTATGTAAAAAAACGGTAATACAGACCGAGGTGTGTAAATGAAAGAATTTTATATAAAAAACAGAGAAAAACTTGCTCGAAGACTTGCGGATAATTCTGCGGCAGCGGTGTTTTCGGGCAGGGATATAAAAAAAATGGGTGACGAGAATTATCCGTTTACTCCGCAGAGTAATTTTTTTTATCTTACGGGGATAGACGAACCCGAAGGTATACTTCTGATAGTCAAAAAAAACGGAGATGTAAGCGAAAGTCTTTTTATCGAGCCGCCAGATGACGAAAAGGCGCAATGGGTGGGAGCCGTTATCTCAAAGGAAAAGGCGGCGGAGATAAGCGGCATTGAAAATATATACTATAACTATACTTTTTATGAAAAGCTTTCGGATACGCTTTTTAACAAGAGGATAGAAAATATCTATATCGACCTTGAAAACAGGGACTTCCGTATGACTCGGGAGCTGGAGTTTGCAAAAGATACAGCCGAGAATTATCCTTATATCGATATGAAAGACCTTCATATAGAAATGGCGGAACTCAGGAGAATAAAATCCCGGCAGGAGATAGAAAATATCGGACGCGCAATAGAAATAACGGGTGAAGGTATTGTAAATATGATGAAAAACGCCCGCGCCGGTATGTATGAATATGAGATAGAGGCATATTTTGATTTTGCGCTTAAATACAGGAGTGTAAAGGACTTTGCATTCAAATCCATAGTTGCGTCGGGCAAAAATGCGACAGTGCTGCATTACAGCCGCAATTGTGACAAAACGGGCGACGGCGACCTTGTGCTTTGCGATGTCGGCGCAAAATACAATTATTACTGCGGCGATATAACAAGAACATTCCCCGTAAACGGCAGATTTACGGACAGGCAGAAACAGCTTTACAATATTGTTTTGGACGGGCAGAAACTTATTTTAAAAACAATTCGTCCGGGCGTACCGTTTAAAAGCCTTAACGAAACGCTTTTGGGCTATTATGCCGAAAAACTGAAAGAGATAGGGCTTATATCTACCGAAAAAGAGGTAAAAAAATATTATTGGCACAATGTCAGCCATATGTTGGGCATAGAAACACATGATGTCGGCAGGCATAACGAGGGACTGTTGGAAGAAGGCATGGTGCTGACCGTCGAACCGGGGCTTTATATTGCCGATGAGGGCATAGGCATAAGGATAGAGGACGATGTTGTTGTCACAAAAGACGGCTGTAGGTTGGTGTATGACGGCATACCCAAAGAAATATCGGAGATAGAGGCAATAATGGCGGGCGGTAAAAATGGCTAAGATACAAAAAGAAGTCGAAATGTACGAGCCTGTCAAGAAAAAACTGGAGCAAATGGGCTGCACGGTGCGTTCCGAAATAAAGGATTGCGATATTGTGGCTATGCGCGGCGAAGAAATGATAATTGTGGAAATGAAAAAATCATTCAATATAACCGTTGTCTATCAGGCAATGGACAGGCGCAGCATAACGCCCAACGTATATGTGGCGATACCGCGTCCGTCGAGCTTGAGGGAGAAAAGCACAAGAATGATGCTCAGGCTGTTGAATGAGCTTGGCATAGGGCTTATCACGGTCGGAAACAACAGTATGCGCAATGTCGATATATGGGTCGAGCCGAAAAGCAGCATACGCGTCAATAAAAAACGCACCGGCATAGTCAAGGCTGAATTTGAACAGCGTACAGAGGACAGGAACATCGGCGGCAGCACGGGCAAAAAACTTGTTACCGCTTATACCGAAGCGTCGGTCCTGGCGCTTTGCCATATGGAAATATACGATAAAATGCGTATAAGCGATATAAAAAAATTCGGTTATCCCGAAAAAATGAAAAATGCGCTGCATTCAAACGCTTTTGGTTGGTTTGAACGCAGCGGAAGGTACGATTACGGAATGTCGGAAAAGGGAGTCGAGGCTCTCGATTCGGCAGAAAACAGAGATTTGGTAGAATTTTACAGAAACGAGGTATATAAAAATGTTCAAGATAGGCAGAAATGATCGCTGTTGGTGCGGCAGCGGAAAAAAATACAAGGTCTGTCACGAAAAAAGTGACGAAAAAAATCTTGAGCCGTTTGCGGAGCAGGGATACCCCATGCCCGACCGTTCTCTTATACTTACCCCCGAACAGATAGAGGGCGTAAGAAAAAGCGCAAAGGTATCGGTAGCTATAATGGATGAGCTGGACAAGACCGTCGGCGAGGGCATCACCACCAACGATATAGATACTCTTGTTTCAAAGCTGACAGCCGAGGCAGGCGGCATACCTGCGCCGCTTAATTACGAAGGTTTCCCGAAAAGCTGCTGTACATCGGTCAACAATGTTGTCTGCCATGGTATACCAAACGATACCAAGCTTAAAAACGGCGATATAATAAATGTAGATATTACTACAATAATCGACGGGTATTATTCCGATATGAGCCGTATGTATATGATAGGTGAGGTATCGGAAGAGGCAAGACTGCTTTCTGAACGCACAAAAGAGATGATGTATGCGGGTATAGATGTTATAAGACCGTATATGCCCGTTGCGGAGATAGGCAATACCATACACGATATAGCCGATAAATACGGTTACGGTGTTGTGAGGATACTCTGCGGTCACGGTGTGGGGCTTGATTTTCATCTTGACCCGATAGTCAATCATTACCGCAGCAGCAAAAAATCAATGATACTTGTGCCGGGAATGGTGCTTACCGTTGAGCCGATGATAAATATGGGTACGCACGAATGCGATATACTTGCGGACGAGTGGACGGTCGTTACGCGTGACGGCAGCCTTTCGGCGCAATGGGAACATACGGTGGTCGTTACCGAAAACGGAGCCGAGATATTGACAATATGACAGGGGGCAGAGGATATATATGTTCAGAGTAAATCTTTGGGAAAAGGATATTCCTTATATTAATGAGGAATTTGCAAACGAGGCTAACGCCAACTGTCCGTCGCTTGATTGTTATATCTGCGAGGGAGAAA
>CANRCU010000019.1 GCA_947629215.1 uncultured Clostridia bacterium | reverse complement strand
AAAGCATGCGTCAACAATTTCGCGCATGCTTTTCATAAGCAGCTGATAACCTGCTTCGGTGTAGGTGGCAGGGTGGTGTTTGAGGTTAGGGTCGAAACGACCTGTTTCGGTACCGACCATATCTGCACCTATGGCTTTTGCATATTTAAGATGTTCTATAAAAGTTGCTACGGCTTTTTGCCTTTCACTCTCTATCGGGTTTGTCGGGTTGATATAGCAGCCAAGCACCGCAACATGAATATTATTTTCCCTCAAACGCCTGCCTACGTAATAGCCAAGACCGGGATTATAGTTGCCGAGCGTAAAATCTATGTCCGATATTGATTTTTTAAACGCAAGCTGTACTATATCGATATTGTTTGCCTTTACCTTTGCAAGAAAATCGTCAAAATTCTGCTTTCCTCCAAGGTCGTGTCCTCTCATGCCAAAACTCATAATTATCCCTCTTTTCTTTTATTTTGTAATTTTTGTCTTTCAAGGATCTTTGCCCCGATGTCCATATCTTCGGGAGTAGTTATTTTTATATTTTCATAGCTGCCTTCGACCATAACGGTCTTGTGACCGAGCCTTTCGGTCAGCATTGAATCATCCGTACATTGAAAGCCGTCCGCAATAGCCTGCTTATGCGCATTTAAAATTATATCGTATGAAAATGCCTGCGGTGTCTGCGCCTGCCACAATAAATTTCTGTCGGGCGTGGTTTGTACAATGCCGCCGCTGTCGCAGAGTTTTATGGTGTCTTTTACGGGCATACCCAAAACGCAGCAGCCGTATTCCCTTGTTTTATCGATTATACGTTTTATCTGTTCGTGAGTCACAAAGGGGCGTACACCGTCGTGTATCAGCACTGTATCGCAGCTTTTGTCAAGCGCGGACAGCCCGTTGAATACCGAATTGCTGCGTTCGGCGCCGCCCGCAACAACGGTTTTGACTTTTTTAAAGGGCGTTGCAATAACGTTTTTTACATACTCCGTATTTTCCGCATTTGTGACTATGACGATCTCGTCTATATCTTCGGAAGTATCGAATTTTTCGATGGTATAAGAAAGAATAGGGCGGCCGTCAAGCTCCAAAAACTGCTTTGGTATTGACGCGCCCATTCGTTTTCCGCTGCCTGCGGCAACAATGACCGCACAATTCATGTTTCCTGCTCCTCCTTGCTTTCACGCTCGATATGTTCGTCTTTCAGAACGATCGTTTTTATGTTATGTCGTTTCCCGTGTTCGCTCAATACCGAATCCGCAACGGGATAATTGTGGGTTTCCTTTTTACCGACAGCATCTTTTTCGGTCACAGATATGTTTTTGTCGTTGTCAACTATTTCGGTTTTCAATCCCTCGTACAATATCCATGTGACATAGCCTTCCCATGAGGACACGACCGTTATTTTTGCCATATCGCCAACATTAAAATAATAAACTCTGTCATCTTCCTGAGCGACGGGCGAACCCCATCGGCGTATGAGTTTTGAAAGCTCCGAACCGACGCCAAAGCCGTCTATAACAAGTTTTTCGTTTATGCTGCTTATTCGGTATATCATACCGTTTTTTATACGCACGGCGGCTATGCTTTCGTCGCCTGCTTTAAGTATGCCCGATCTGTCATCGCCTGCATAGTCTATATTTACATCAAGCTCAAGTTTTTTATCGAGCATGGCTGTATCGCACGGTATCTGTACCCTTGTGTTGTCTGCGTATATTTTTTTGTAAAGCCCGGAACGGTAATCCGAATAGATCGCGCCGGACGAAACGCTGTCGTCCATAACAGCCATTGCAGATACGGCATTGTCAAACCCTGTGCCGGCGTAATTGCTGTAAAACACAGCCTTTTGGGATGACTGCGCAATAACGGGCGCAGAAACAGGCATCGGCTTGAAAAAATTATAATCGGGCGACAGACCGTAGGTGTCGTAACAGTACCTGCACATTGCCATATCCAGCACAAGAGCGGCTGTAAGATATATTTTGGATATAGTTTCCATAAAGGTTTCCTTTGTATGTAATATTTATGTTAAGTAAGAAAGATTTTTAATAAGTTCTTATAATATGTATTATAAGAATCAAGTCGAGGTAAGAAAAATTTTGTATTTCCTTGAGATTTGTGGATTTCCTACGGAAATCCCAACGCTTCGGCGTTTTTTGCTTTGCAAAAATTCGCCTAAACGCTACAAATCTCATCCCTTCGGGTCGGAAATAAATTTTTCTTTTGAATAAATTCTTATTAATTGTATTATATCACCGATCGCAGGAAAAATCTATAATTTTTTTACAAAGTAATAAATTAGTTTGAAAAAATAACAGAACTGTGGTATAATTTTACACAAACAAGCAAATATGAGGAGAATGCGTTATGATAAATTTTGACAGATTTCCAAACGGAGCAGGAAAATGTGTTACAATGAGTTATGATGACGGAAAGGTCACCGACCGCCGCCTTGTTGAGATATTCAACAAATACGGCATAAAAGGTACATTTCATATAAATGCGGGGTATCTGAACAATGATAAACTCATGCGAATAGCCGACAGCGAGGTCGCAGAGCTTTACCGTGGGCATGAAATATCGGCGCACGGTTATACCCACAGAAGCCTGGGTATCGTGCCGCGTGAGATGCAGCTCAACGAGGTATGGAAAGACAGGCTTGCGCTTGAAAAGCTTGCAGGTTATCCGGTGAGGGGTATGTCTTACCCGAACGGCATATATGACGATACCACGGTTTCCGTGCTGAAAGCCTGCGGTATAGAATACTGCCGTGTTGTTGAAACAACGGGTGATTTTAAGTTACCCGAGGATTTTATGCGTTGGAAAGGCACTTGTCACCATAATATGGATCTTATCGGAACGGGCAAAAAATTTCTTGAAATGCCGCTTAAAAACAGACCGCATCTGATGTATGTATGGGGTCATTCGCTTGAATTTGAAAAAGACGACACGTGGGGCATGATAGAAGAATTTTGCGATATGATGAGCGGCAGAGATGATATATGGTATGCAACCAATATCGAAATTGTCGATTATATAAATGCAATAAAGCAGTTGCGTTTTTCGGCAGATTGTTCTGTAATGTATAATCCGACGGCTTTGAAACTTTGTTTTTCATACGATTCGCAGCCTATGTACATTGAGGCGGGGCAAACCCTGAAATTCTGAGGTGAAAGAATGAATTTTATAGATATTATCATAAAAAAACGTAATAAAAAAACGCTTACCACGCAGGAAATAAACTATATTGTCGACTGTATAGGCAAAACGCCCGATTACCAGTTTTCGTCACTGCTTATGGCGATTTGCCTTAACGGGCTTGACAAGCGCGAAACAGCCGATCTTACAAAAGCAATGCTTTATTCGGGCGATATTATCGACCTGTCGGAAATACCCGGCATAAAAATAGACAAGCACAGCACGGGCGGCGTTGCGGATACTACGACACTTGTGCTTGCGCCGCTTGTGTCAAGCTGCGGTCTGCCCGTAGCAAAGATGTCGGGCAGGGGGCTTGGGCATACGGGAGGCACGCTTGACAAGCTTGAAAGTATACCGGGTTTTAATATTTCTCTTACAAAGGAACAGGCGGTAAAACAGGTCAACGATATAGGTCTTGCCATAATGGGTCAGACAAAGAGCCTTGTGCCTGCCGACGGTTATCTTTACAAACTGCGTGATGTTACGGGAACTATCGATAGCATACCTCTTATTGCGGCGAGCATAATGAGCAAGAAACTTGCTTCGGGCGCCGATGGTATCGTGCTTGACGTAAAATGCGGAAGCGGCGCTTTTATGAAGAACATAGACGATGCGAGAGAGCTTGCGCGCACAATGGTAGATATAGGCAAAATGCTTGGCAAAAAGGTCGTTGCCGTAATATCCGATATGGATCAGCCGCTGGGGAACAATGTGGGCAATACGCTTGAAGTTATAGAGGCGATAGGCATACTTAAAGGCGAAGTTAAGGGAGAGCTAACTGAAGTTTCGCTTATTTTGGGCAGCGAAATGCTTGTGCTTGGCGGCATAGCCGAAAATACGGCAAAGGCGCGCGAAATGCTTGAAGAAAATATCCGAAACGGCAAAGGTATAGCAAAGTTCGGGCAGTTTATTTTGGCTCAGGGCGGCAATGCCGCTGTGATCGACAATTATTCGCTGTTCAAACAACCGCTTTTAAGAAAGGAGATCTACCTTAAAAAAGGCTTTGTCGGCGCTTTTGACACCGAGGCTGTCGGCAAGGCGTCGGCAGCGCTTGGGGCGGGCAGGATAAGTTATGATATGCCGATCGATCCTTCCGCAGGTATTATCATCAACCGCCGTAAGGGTGAATTTTATGACAGCTCTGAGCCGTTCGCGGTCCTGTTTTCGGATAGCGAAGAAAAAATGCGGGAGGGAACGGAAATTTTTGTGTCCTCGGTTAAAATATCGGACAAAAAGACGGAAAAGGCTGTATTTGTTCCCGAAATAATAAGATAGGAACGATCAAAGGGAATGTGCTGAAAATATCATCCCTTCGGGTCGGAAATAAATTTTTCTTTTAATAAATTCTTATAATATGGGGGTCATTCTCTATGATAGATGTTGCTTTGCTTGGCACAGGCGGTATGTTGCCGCTGCCGGAGCGTTTTTTAACAAGTCTGCTTGTACGCAAATGCGGCAGGATGCTGCTTATAGACTGCGGCGAAAGCACTCAGGTCACAATGAAAATGCTTGGCTGGGGCTTTAAGAATATAGACGTTATTTGTTTTACGCATTTTCATGCCGACCATATTTCGGGGCTGCCGGGGCTGCTGCTTACTTTGGGAAATTCGGACAGGACTCAACCGCTTACGATAGTCGGACCAAAGGGTATAGAAAAAATAGTCGGTGGATTAAGGCTTATTGCTCCCGAGTTGCCGTATGATATAAATTTTATAGAGCTTGAAAACAATATTGAGGAATTTACGGTCGGTGGTTTTGCCCTTAAAGCGCTGAAAGTCGATCATCGCATAACATGTTACGGTTACAGCCTTGAAGTAGCCCGCTGCGGCAAATTTTTTCCCGAAAAGGCAGAGAGGCTCGGTATACCCAAACCTATGTGGTCGCAGCTGCAAAAAGGCGAAACGGTCGAGAATAACGGTATCGTATATACCGCAAAAGATGTTCTTGGTGAGCCGAGGCGCGGTGTAAAATTGTGTTACTGCACCGATACACGTCCGACGGAAGCTATGAGGGATTTTTTTTATGGGGCAGACCTGCTTATTTACGAGGGTATATACGGGGAGGACGAAAAATTGCCCAAGGCGGAAAAATACAAGCATTCGCTTTTCAGCGAGGCTGCGCGCATAGCGAAGGCAGCCGATGTAAGAGAGCTTTGGCTTACGCATTATTCGCCGTCAATGCCAGAACCCGAGTTGTTTTTGGATAATGCAAGAGCGATATTCCCAAATACTTATATAGGTGAGGACAGAAAAACAAGGGAAATAAAATTTGCGGAGGAGTAGTGTATGAAACTTGCGCTTTGTCAGTTAAAAATATGTTTTGAGGATAAACAAGCCACTTTTGCCAAAACCGAAGTTTTTTTGAAACAGGCGGCTGCTGTTGGGGCGGATATGATAGCCTTTCCCGAAATGACTTTGAGCGGATTTTCAATGGATACGAAAAAAACAAAAGAAAACGGCGAAACGAAGGATAGATTTGCACTGCTATCCAAAAAATACAATATTGCCGTCGGTTTCGGCTGGGTGTGTGACTGCGGCGAACGCTGCCGTAATATGTATACCGTTTTGGATAAAAACGGTCTGGAAATAGCCGAATATGCAAAAATACACCCGTTTTCCTATGCCGGGGAAAATAAATATTTTGAAGGCGGCAGCAAACAGAGCTTTTTTGAATTATGCGGAATGAAGATAGGTCTTGCTGTTTGCTATGATTTGAGGTTTCCTCCGCTTTTTGGCGTCGACTGCGACCTGTTTCTTATACCCGCAAACTGGCCCGAAGCACGTGCCGAACATTGGCGTACACTGCTGAAAGCCCGTGCGATAGAGAACAGAACATATTTTGCGGGGATAAATTGTGTTGGCGATATGAACGGTCAGAGATATGCAGGCGATACATCGGTATATGACCCCGACGGTCGGTTAATAGGTGAATTGCATGATACAGAGGGATTGTTGACGGCAGTTTTAAGCAGGGAAGAAACGACAAAGGCAAGAGAGGAATTTCCTGTCAGAGATGACCGCAGATATGATATTTACAGAGAAATATATACCGAGCGTGACCCATGATGGCGCTTACGGTAAAAATTTATTTAATTTATTGAAATTTGTACTTGAAAGATCGTGAATGTTGTTGTATAATGTATTTGTACATAACTTATAGGGATTTTCCCAAAATTTATAGGAGGTGCTTACTATGGCATACGTTATAAGTGATGATTGCATTTCTTGCGGCGCTTGCGCAGCAGAATGTCCTACAAGCTGTATTTCCGAGGGCGACGGAAAGTACGTTATCAATGCAGACGAATGTGTTTCCTGCGGTACATGTGCAGGTACTTGCCCTGTTGGTGCTCCTTCGGAGGCTTAATAAAATAATAAAAAACGGCTGTTGCATCAGCCGCTTTTTTTATATAAAAATCATTATCTCAGTTTTTCAATATCATATAAAAGATTTATCAGCATATATCCTTGATAAAACGGGCGGTCTATATTCCATATCCCACCGCCCGCAAGCGAATATTTTTCTATCAGCTCAAGTTTGGCTTTAAGGCTTTGCGGATCTTCAAACCACACGGTATGCTCGTTTTCGCCGTCGTTATAGTTTATATAGGGTGAATCCGACTGTTCGTCAAAAATTATCGGTGAGTAATATTGCCGCGCAAGCTCGACCGCCCGTTCAACGGAAAGCGATTTTCCGACTGTAACGCCGCGGATATAGGGTAATTGCCAGTCATAGCCGTAAAACGGTATCCCTAACAGTATTTTATTCGGCTCTATCTCGCTTATGCCGTATTTTACTACCCTTTCAACACTTTGTATGGGCGCGACTGCCATAGGCTCGCTGTATGCATAACCCCACTCATAGGTCATTATAAGCGACAAATCGCTGTTTTTGCCCAAAAGTTTGTAATCATGCCCTTGATACAGCAATCCGGGCTGTTCTGCCGAAGTTTTTGGCGCAAGCGCCGTTATAAGATAATAGCCTTCGTTGTTCAGCGCCTGTTTGAGCATACCCGCAAAATCCGCATAATCTTTGCTGTTTTCGGCAGGCAGGTACTCAAAATCCATATCAACACCGCCGTATCCTTTGCTGCGCACATTTGACAGGATATTGTTTATAAAAGTATCCCATAAGCCGCGGTTGCCAAGCATTTCACCGGCAAGCTCGTTTGAGAAATTTCCGTTTTCGGTCAGTGTCGACAGGTGCATAAGCGGCACAGTGCCGTAATCGTTTGCTATGCTTACATACAGGTCATCGGCAGGTCTTGGGGCTATCAGCTCTCCGTTTGTATTGAAACCGTAAGTAAATATTGTTACAAACGTCAGATAAGGCAAAAGAGAAGTGTAGAATGCGGGATCTATAAAGGTATAACAATAGCCGTTTAAAAGCAGACTGCCATGCTTTTTATCCTCAAATTCTATGATAACGCGGTCGCCTATGCGTACTCCGCGCGCGAGCGACGGATTGTTGCGCAGCAGACTGATCGTGGTAGTATCGTGCATTCGCGCAATATTTGCAAGAGTATCCCCCTGAACGGCATAATATTCGGTCTTTGGGTAGGCTATAAGTATGTTTTCGCCGACAGCAAGGTTGTTATAAGCAATTGAATTGAGTTTTTTGAGATAATCGACCGAAAGGTCGTAACGTTCGCTTATGTCAAACCAGTTTTCACCCTCGGCAACGACATGGATAAGCATAAAGAACACCTCCTCATATCGAATAATAATATAGTTGCAGGCTTGTATTTATACTTGTGATATTTAGTAGTTTTGCACGAAAAAAAGGGTGCCGCTTTGCGACACCCTTTGAATGAAATGCAAGCATTTAATTCAGTTTTTTTCACAATGAATAAAGAGGCTCGTGCCGACCAATGGTCGGCACGAGTTCTTTTTCTCGGGCAAAAAGCACTTTTGGCTACGCCAAAAGCCGCACTTCGTGCGTCCGCATTACTTTTTTGCGGTGCATAGGCAAAGCTCGCCCTGCGGATATTAGTCTGCGACGCTAAAGTTACTTAGAAAAATTTTGCAAGTAACCTTTATCTAAAAATTCACTTTTTAGCAAATAATTTAGTTTTGCGACAGCCCCCGTTTTTTGGATTTCTTTTGTTGTATATCTGTATTGCTTTTGTGATAACGGCACAAAATATAAAGCCGGATATAAACCCCGATATGTCAAGCCAGATATCCATTATCTGACCACTGCGGGCAAACGTAAAAAGCTGTAAGCTCTCGTCCGTAAGCGGTACAAATAACCCGATGATAACGCTGTACGGAGAAAACGACCTACCTGTCAAAAGAGTAGTGTCTATCGAAAGCATTATACCAAGAATAAAATATTCGGTATAATGAGCAGCCTTTCTTACCGTGTGATTAAAATTCGGATCGTCAACAGGGAATACTGATTTTAAAATATCCGCAATAAATCCGCTTTCTAAGCTTGAAATATCACCGGGCGTCAGTGAATGCCCCCAGATGATGAGTATAACAATAAATGTCAGCAGCGGAAAAATTATTTTAGGTTTCATATATTATAACAGACCCGGGAAATAGGTTTCCTGTAATACAAGAAGGTCGCTTACATTGACATATTGAAGTATAAGTGTTTGCAGCTCGTGCTTTTCTTCGGCGGAAAGCTGATGATATGAATCTATAGCTCCGTTTGCTGCCGAAGTGATGTCAAACGAATAATCTCGTATATATTGCATTATTGCCGAGCTTATCTGTTTTGCAACGGCTTTTTCACCATCTGTCGAACAGTTGGGTATAACATTGTTGTTAAGTGCCTTGTATACCGAATTAAGGCTTCTTATTATATCGGAGCTTGGTTTGTCGACCTGTTCAGCCTGTAATGTAGTCGATTCGGTAGTTGCTTCTGTTGTGGTTTCCTTGTCTTTATTATTATCCGAAGAATCGGAAGTTGTGGTTTCTGTTGTGGTTTCGGTAGTAGTTTCCTTGTCGGATCCGGTCGTGGTCTCGGTAGTGGACTCTGTTGTAGTGTGCTTTTTGCTGCTGCTACCACCGCCGCTGCCGCCTTTTGTTACCTTAACGACTTTGCCGTTTGATGTCTTAACGGTAACATCCTGTGTTTCGTCTTCGGCAAGGGTAGATGTTTCTTCGTTTTCGTCTGTATCGGTCACAAATATTTCAAGCAACTTGCAGACTTCTGCTCTTGTTATATTTTCCGTTGCGCGGAAGGTGTTCTGTTCTTCAAGCTCAAAAAGACCTGCCGTAACAGCCATATTTACATAATTTACAGCCCATTCGGATACTTCGTCCGTTATCACAAGTTCGGGATCGGTTTCCTGAACACCTGTTATAAGGTCGATAACCACGCAAGCCTGCTGGCGTGTAAAATTATCCTGAGGACGGAAAGTGTTGTCCTCAAAACCGTTTATATAGCCTGCTGCCTGTGAAATGCGTACATCGTTGTAATACCATGCCTCCGGCTCTGCATTGTCCGCAAAGTTCTCAATGTCGGCTAAAGCAGTTTCGCTTGGGTTATATTTGAATACCTGGTTAAATATACGAACAAGTTCTGCACGTGTGATACTGCCTTCGGGATTGAAAGTATTGTCATTATAACCTGCAACAACACCTGAGTTGTAAAGTTTTAATATGGCTTTGCCCGTTTCTGTAGATGGGTCAACATCGGTAAAAGGCGAAGTCTTGCTGTCGGTTGCTTCTACCGTTTCGGCAGTTGTAGGTTCTGTTGTGGGTTCCTCATTATCCGCAGCGAAGGCAGTTGTGCAAAAAAGCATGGAAACTGTCATGAATATCGCAGCAAATCCTGAAAATCTTTTCATGTTTATCCTCCTTAAAATTTTATGATATTATTGCGAAAACAAATTTCGCGTATACACCTTATAAAACAAAAGACTGCCCATAGAGCAGCCTTTTGTATTAAGTTTTGATTATTTGTTGTATGCAAGTACAAGCGATACGTCATGTATACCTGCTTTAGCTCTTATTGTACCAAGGTTACCCTTCGTATCAATTGAATCCTTTTCAACGCCTGCAAGTGCGATAAACTTATCATATACATCACCAACAGTTGATGTATTGTAGTCAAGACCATCAAAGCCTCTGATGAAATCATCCGACTGGTCTGCAACGGTTGTACCGAATGTATAAGATTTCTTAACCGTATCATCGAACGAAAGTTCAAGAACACCCGAGAATTTCTTACCTTCGGCGATTTTGAGCGCTCTGTTCTTGGCTTCGATAACATCGTCAGCGGAAGGAGCAGTCTTAACAACACCGGTCTTTTCAGCTGTATCACCTACTGCAACGCCATAAACTTTCTTAGCAAAAGCGAATGCATCTTTAATGTCGGCATTGAGCTTATCGGTATTGTTAGGCAGAGATACCTCGGATACTTTTGCATCTGCATCCTTTGCAGCATCAGTATCAAGTTTACCCTTGCCGGATGCAAGATCGATAATAGTAGCATCATCTTTATAAATAGGATTTACAAGTAATGGGTTTGCACACCAACCTGCAATGTCCCAACCTGCCTGGTCTTTAAGAGTAACAGAAATATCAGCGTTCTCATCAATAATATCGTTAACACCAAATAATTTAGCGGCACGCACAATAATATCAGGTGTAAGATCATCAACTGTGATTTTGATCTCGGGAAGAGTAATATTGTGTTCATCCATATAGTTACCAAGTTCTTCGGGAGCAATATTTTTGAGCTCTTCCTTAGCCTCTGCACTTACAGAATCGGAATTAATAATCTTATCTTTTGCGAATTCTGCAATAACAGGATAATCTTTCAATGTCTGCAAAGTGATCTTTGTATCATTTACCTGCTGTGTAAGTGCATCATCGGCTTTGATTACGTCAATTGCATTTTCTTTGAATTTAACTCTGTTAATAAGACTGATAACTCTCTGACGAGCGTTTTCAATTCTATTTTTGTTAGAGTTAAGTAAGGAATCAGACTTGTTTACTTGATTGTCTACCTGAGCAATCTTAGTTTCAACAAGATCTCTAATCTTTACATTCTGCAGAGCCGCTTCAAATTCACCCTCGTTAGAAACAGTACCAAAATCGGCAATAAGAAAGCTACCGTATCTCTCTGTTTCAACTGTCAGTTTAAGTGTTGACTGTTCCATAGCAAGTTTGTAAACAAGCGCTGCATCGTTGGCAGTGATCTCATCTTTTGGTGTAACATTAAGGTCACGGTCAACATTGGCAAGAGAAAGGTCAAATTCAGGATGTGCAGCAGCATAATCTTTGGACAGTGCCTGTTCAAGGATCATTGCAGCATCGGTTGGTGAAAGACCTTCAATACCGTCAACATCACCAAGGATCTCTGCCGCATAAGCGGATGTAGTCATTGCCATTGCGGCAACAACAGCAGAAGCAAATAAAATAATTTTCCTCTTCATATTTTTTCCTCCATTTATTTTTTTATGATTTGTAAATAAGTTATTTATTTAATTCAAAAAACTTATTATAACACTTGATACTATATTAACACATTTATTCGCAATTGTCTATACCAAATTTAAAAATTTTTAAAATTTTTTAAAATTGACTCAAATAATACGATTTTCTGAGTGCTTTTTCATTTATATAAGCGTCGTATATCTTATCTGCGATAGATGTGTCGGCGTTTATTGCGGATAATTCGGAACGAAGATTTCCCACAAGCGAGGCTATTTTGGAATCACACTCGTCTTCGAGCGAAGCTACTTGAGGCAGATACCCGGATACAATAGACGGTATCATGGATTTATCTCTTCCCGAGTTGACATATACGCTGCGCATTTCGCTTTCGAGCGCGCCGAGCTGCCCTATATAATACGCTTTAAGGCTGTATACCTGCGTTACATAATTTGCAACTATACTGTCGGCTGTCGGAGCGGCAGACGAGGACTCGGCGCCGGAAACTGCCCGTTCATTATTGTTGCCCGAACCCGATCGTTCGGCAGCTGCGTTTTGGGTATTGTCCGTGCTTTCCGACATGATGTTCTGCATTGCCTCTTCAACGGTCAGTTCGCCTTTTCGTATCATTTCTTCTTCTTCGACCGTGAAATCACGTGTTATCGGTATGTTATACTGTTCTATGGACTGCTGTACCTGCTGTTTGGATTGTGTTATCCGATCGGCTATTTCTTCGGTCGAATATTTCTGCGAGTCTATGGCTGCTTTTATATTTTCCCTTTGAGTATAAGCCAGTATCAGCGCAATAACAATTATCAAAACAAGCAATACAAGAAATATTTTCAGAACAGTTTTAAGTTTGGATTTTTTTCTTTTTGCCGAAATAAATATTGCTCCCTTCGTCAGTGATATTTGTACATTGCTCACACTATGTACTTATTGACCGATGCAAAGTATTTGCATTGCATTCGGGTCATTTTTACAGCCCCAGCAGCTGTCTGCTGTAACCGTATATATTTTCAACGGTCTTTGTGCCGCATTTCTTTTCAATGATTTGCAGGCACGCTCCTAAGTTCGGCTTACGCTTGTCCATATTGTGACAATCGGAGCCGAGCAATCTGACATGACCGTCTTTTATCAATTTTAAAGCTTTGCCCCTTGAAAAGAAACCGTTTACAAATTCGGCATTCATCTGTATGGGAATATCCATACCGAAAAGTCTTTCTATATTTTCGGTTCCTTTTTGCAGGTCGATATATCTGTCTATATGGGCGATAACCGGTATTATTTCAAGCTCTTTTTTCAGCTCCCACACATCGTCCAAAACACGCTCGCTCCATTTTTCAAACGGCATTTCAAGCAGCATATAATTTGTGCTGCCTATCTTCAGCTTATTAAGTCCTTCATAATGGGTCATGCCCCTGAAGTAATAGACCTCAGCACCGAGTATGATGTCGGGCAACCCCGATATATTGTTATTTTTGATATATGTTAACAATTCTTCATAGGCTTTGGCGCGTTTTTGTTCAAAGCGTTCAGCCTCGTTTTTATATATATAGAAATGAGGCGTTGCAACCATAGTCTTGATGCCGTAGTCGGCGCTTGCTTTAAGCATTTCGACCGACATTTCGCAGCTTTTGCTGCCGTCATCTATTTTAGGCAGAAAATGCGAATGAAAATCAATCATTTTACTATCATCCCAACTTGTCCGAATTTAATTTTCGTTTTTCTGAGCTGCTTTTGCATATGCTCCGTAGTGTCGGTAATATCCGCCATAGCTGTATTTGCCGTAACCGCTTTTTGCGGCAACAACGTCATTGAGAACTACGCCAAGTATTTTTGCATCAACAAAATTGAGCTTTTCGATAGCTGCCGTGAGCAGCTTTTTTTCGGTAACATATTGGCGGGCAACAATGATAACACCGCTTGCAAGCCGTGATATTATAGCTGCGTCCGTCACAAGGTTTATGGGTGGCGTATCAAATATCACATAATCGTAATTTGCCGATACCTCATCCACAAACGACCTCATATTATCCGATGAAAGCAGTTCCGTAGGGTTTGGCGGAGTTGCGCCTGTGAGGATAATATCCAAATTTTTGTATTTTGTGCTGTGCAGCGCGTCCGATATACTGCAATCGTTGACAAGTATATTTGACAGACCTTTCTTTTCTTTATCCGAAAGCAGTCTGCCTAAATTGGGACGGCGCAGGTCACAGTCTATTATAAGAACCTTTTCGTCAACTTCGGCAAGACTGATCGCTACATTCAAAGCTGTCGTGCTTTTCCCTTCGGCTGCAAGCGAGCTTGTAATAAGTATTTTTCTTGTACCTTTATCCGAAATGGAAAACAATATATTCGTGCGCAGCTCATTAAAAGATTCCCTGACGTCGAAAGAAGTGTTTTCGTTTAATATCCTTAACGGATCGTTTTTCTCTCTGCCTGCATCACCTATGCTGGAATGCTTCTTCTTTTTCTTAAAAAACATAGTATGTCACCTTATTTAAAATTCGGTAAAATTATTCATCATCAACGGATATTTTCGGTATGGAGCCAAGGACAGGCAGGTCAAAAAGATTCCTTATCTGTTCTTCGTCTTTTATGCGCGAATCCAGCATTTCTATAAGTATAACTATACCTGCGCTCAGCATAAATCCCAACAAAAGCCCTATAATTGTGTTCTTCGGTATATTTGGCGAAGAAGGCACGGTCGGCTCATCGGGGCGGTCAACTATCCTCACCGAACCGCCGTCCATAAAATCTATCATTTTTTCGGGCGCAATATCAAGTATCGCATTTGCGATGACCACAGATTCCTTTGGATTCGGTGTTGTGACCGAAACTATCATTATAGGCGTTTCCTGGACCGAATTTGCCGTTATCATAGATGCGAGCTCTTCCGTTGTATAGTCCAGCTTGGTCTGTTTTATGACCTCGTTCATGATAGTCTTGCTGCACAAAAGTTCAACAAAAACATCTGCCATCATGGTCGATGCGTTTATCTCGTTGATGTTTATGCTTTCGGACATCACGGTCGTCTGGCTGTTTACATACATTGTCGTGTTGGCTGTGTACATCGGCGTCATTGCAAATTTGCTGAAAGCAAACGCAAATGCACCGCACATGACCGTAACGGCTGTTATCATACCTATTCTTGAAAGAATAGCATTCAATAGTTGCAATATGTCTATTTCAATTTCTTTTTCTTCCATAGTATACCCCGATTATATATTACTTCGGTTATCATTATACTACACATCACATTAAAATGCAAGTTTTTTTTTGAGTCGCGAACATTTTGCCCGAGAGGCAGGGGGACTTGCTTGTCGGTTAAATATTACGAAATATTTACAAATTTAACAAAATTGAAAATTTTACTTTATTATTGCGGTATTTTTTGGTATACTATATTTATCCGTAAGTATGGCTTACGTGTTTTGGACGGCGTGGGATAATTTCCGCCGAAACATTAATATGGGATAATTTCCGCCGAAACATTAATAAAAGATCTTGTACCGAAATGTATGAAAGGGAGATCAGAAATGGAAAAAAATAACAATAAGGGCAGGCAAACCGCACCGTCTGCGCAAAAAAAAGCGCCGGGCGATACCTCCCCCAAAATAAAAAAGGGAAAGACACAGCTTGATTTAGCCAAAAAGAAGAAAAAACAAAACAGATTCAAGGCTGAACCAAGACCGTTTACACAGATGATAAGGGTGTTTTTTGCCGTTTGTTTTATTTGCGCCACGGCTGTGATATGCGCAGGCACGGGTTTTTATATAGCGATAATACAAAATGCTCCTTCTCTTGAGTTGGTTGCAATAGAACCTGCGGCATATACTTCCATTATATATGATAAAAACGGCAACGAGCTGGATCGTCTGCACGGGGTCGAAAACAGAGAGTATGCTACCCTCGATAAGATACCCGCAGACCTTCAGCACGCTTTTATTGCAATAGAAGATTCGCGTTTTTACAGTCACGACGGCGTTGATATGCGCGGCTTTGCCCGTGCAGTGTTTATGACGCTGTCGGGGCAGGATATGCAGGGCGGCAGTACCATAACGCAGCAGATTATAAAAAACAATGTTACCAAAAAAACACACAATACTTTCGATTCTAAGATACAGGAACAGTATCTTGCCGAGAATTACGAGCGCGCGCTCACGGAAAAACTTGGCAGCAAGGCGGCTGCAAAAAATTATGTGCTTGAGCTTTATCTCAATACAATCGGTCTGGGTCACGGCTATAACGGTGTTCAGGCTGCCGCCCTTGGCTATTTCGGCAAAAATGTAGAGGACCTTACCTTGTCGGAATGTGCGCTGATCGCAGGCATAACAAACAACCCAAGCGTATATTCTCCGCGTTCGGATCCCGAATCAAGCCTTGAACGTCAGCATATCATATTGAATTATATGTTCGATCAGGGCTATATCACACAGCAGCAGCTTGACGAGGCGCTTGCGGACGATGTTATATCGCGTGTAAAGGCAAGCGACGCCATACAGCTGGATGAAGATACAACAAATGTACACAGCTATTTTGTTGACGCTTTGTTCGACCAGATCTCTCAGGATCTGCAGAACAAATATAATATGACTGCCACACAGGCAAATTATATACTGTATAACGGCGGTCTTGAGATAACGGCAACGATAGACACAAAAATACAGGATATACTCGATAAGGAATATAACGACGACTCGAATTTCCCTTCGCCATATTATTGTATAGACGCAAATTATGTTATATCTATAATAAATCACGCTACGGGCGAACAGATAAATCCGTCCACAAGAAAATTTTTCACAAATTATGCCGATGCCGAGGCATGGACGGCTAAGATGAGAAAACAGTATGAAGATAATCTTACCGCCGATCAGGAGATACTTGCGGATAAGGCAACATATAACGAACAGCCTCAGTCGGCTATGGTCGTTATGGATTATCACAACGGCGAGATAAAAGCTATTGCGGGCGGCCGCGGCGAAAAGACCGTAAACCGCGCTTTTGACCGTGCGACCGACGCTGTAAGACAGCCCGGTTCGGTATTCAAGATACTTGCGGCATATGCCGCCAATATAGATACGGGTACGCTCACGGCATCAAGCATCATCCGTGACGAACCGTTCAGTATAGGCGATTACAAACCCAAAAACTGGTGGGGCGACAGCTATCGCGGT
>CANRCU010000018.1 GCA_947629215.1 uncultured Clostridia bacterium | reverse complement strand
ACTGTCAAAGTCAGGATGATGCCGCCCCTGCCCGATAAGCGATACAAGGTATGGAGTGGAATGCTGGACGAAATTGGAAAAATGATTGGCGGTTATATCAAGTCTGTAAAGGGCTGATAAGACCGCCTTTTGTTTTGTGGGAGTAAGCCAAACAGCGTTTCCCGAATCGTGGCGGCAACTGGAACAACGGCACGAATGCAGGCGTGTTCAATACGAACCTCAACAATGCCCGGACGAATACGAACACGAACATCGGTTTCCGCTCTGCTCTGCTGTTATGTCGGAAAGAAATGGGCGAAGCCAACCGTCAAAAGATGGAGACTTTACGCACGGAACATAACACCAAAGGGGCTTATTTCCATTCCCGTGTAGAAAGTCACAGGAAAAAGATTAAATTGCTGCGGAAACGTCACGAGGAGGACGAGGCGGAAACGTCACACGCAGCGTATTTGGAGGTGTAGTCAATGGAGAATGGCAGCGAGTATAGTGTTATCACGGATATATTCGACCAAATATGTGATTTTGACGAACTTATGAAAGCGCATCGAAATGCAAGGAAAGGTAAGCGTTACAGGGGAGATGTCCTCCGTTTCACGAATGACTTGGAAAGTAACATTATCAATTTGAGTAACCACCTTAGATGGGAGAGTTATGAAGTAGGACCATACCATCCGTTTTATGTACACGAACCTAAAACAAGACTTGTGATGTCATTACAATATCCAGACAGAGTTGTACAATGGAGTATCTACGACAAACTATACCCGTTTTACGATAAAATGATGATTGAGGACAGTTATGCCTGCCGTAGAAATAAGGGCAGTCATAAGGCTGCCGATAGGTTACAATATTGGCTTAGACAAGTGGATAGAAAACCGCAAAAATGGTATTATTTGAAACTTGATATAAGTAAATATTTTTACCGTGTAGACCACGCCGTTTTGGAGGATATTCTTTCGAGGAGGATTAAGGACGAGCGACTGATGAGATTACTTCACAAAATTATAAATAGTGAGGACACACGTTTTGGACTTCCGGCAGGAATGTCACCGGACGACTGTCCGGAAGATTTGTGGCTATGGGATGTCGGTATGCCAATAGGAAACTTGACATCACAGTTATTTGCAAACATTTATCTTAATGAGTTGGACCAGTTCTGCAAGCATAAACTTCATATCCATTATTATGTCAGATATATGGACGATATTATAATATTATCCTCCGACAAAGGTCAGCTTGCCGAATGGAAAGAGGAAATATCAATATTTTTGGAGGACAATTTAAGGTTGAGCTTAAATAAAAAGACTGCGATACGCCCGATTTCCCTCGGCATTGACTTTGTTGGTTATAAGATATGGGCAACACATAGAAAATTAAAAAAGCAGACAGCTCGGAGAATTATTAGGTATGTATCTACTATGTGCGAGATGATGGCTGCGGGTAAAATGAGCGAGGAAAAATTTCGGCGTGTAGCTGCATCGTATATGGGGGTTATGGGACACTGCAACAGTTATGGAATGAGGACAAAGTTAAATTATATCTACTGCGAATACAGACGTAAAGTAAATGAAGCTGCCAAAAACTCGCAGAAAACAAAATAAATCACAATCGAAAGAGGTGATGCGTATTGAACTTATGGTCAATTTTTGCAGGAAGTAGCGGCATTGTTATAGTTATTATGACACTCTTTCAAGTATCAAAAATCCAAATCAACCCGTGGAGTTGGATTGCTAAGAATATTGGAAAAGCGATTAACGGCGAAATAATTGAAAAGGTGGACAAACTCTCTGATGACCTTAGTCAGCTTAGACAGGAGAGTGAGGAAAGAGATGCTACGACTTGCAGAACACGAATTATGAGATTTAACGACGAAATCTTGCAAGGGAGAGAACACACAAAGGAACATTTCGACCAAACACTGATGGATATTACTTTCTATGAGAGTTATTGCGAGGACCATCCTAAATTCAAAAACAGTGTAGCAATTGCAACGATAGCTAATATTCGCAGGGTCTACGAGAAATGTATGAATGATAAATCGTTCTTGTAATTGGAGGTGGTATAACTTGAACGAACCAAATAAAAAAACTGTTCTTCCGGAGAAAAAAGGCATCGGCGTGATGGATATTATTCTAATTATTGTCGGTGTTTCTTTGTTGTCTTTTACAGTTTATATGATACATCTGTTCAAGATTTATGGTGCAGTTCCTGACACTCTTGTAACGTGTGTGTTTGCTTGTCTTGGTGGCGAGTGCGGTATTATGGGATGGATAAAGACGACAAAAAATAGGAATGAAGAACGAAAATGGCAGATTGAGGACGAAGAAAGACATCGGAATGAAAACAAAGAAGAAAATTACTAATTTAAGGGGGTACTTATTATGGCATATACAAATAGTTCACTTGTAAATTGTACGGTAAAAAGCCCAAATCACAGTGGCAAAAGAACACACAGCATTGACCGTATAACACCACACTGCGTTGTGGGACAATTATCGGCAGAAAGTATCGGAAGTTGTTTTACAAGCACCAGCCGTCAAGCTTCCTGCAACTATGGTATTGGTAAAGATGGCAGAGTATGCCTTATTGTTGATGAGGCAAACAGGAGTTGGTGCAGTTCAAGTAATGAGAATGACCAGCGTGCAGTTACGATTGAATGTGCATCTGATACCACAGAACCATATGAAATGAATGATGCTGTATATAACAAACTTGTAGCATTGTGCGTAGATATTTGTAAACGCAACGGTAAATCAAAGTTATTGTGGTTTGGAGATAAAAGCAAATCCCTTACTTATTCTCCAAAATCAGGGGAAATGGTACTTACTGTACATCGTTGGTTTGCAAATAAATCTTGCCCCGGCAACTGGCTTTACAGCAGATTAGGTGGTCTTGCAGCAACGGTAACGAGTAAACTTGGGGGAAGTACAGTTACCGACAGCGCAGAAACAACGGCAGGAGCTTCCAAAGCAACAAACAGCAATTTTCCGGCAACTCCATTTACAGTAAAGGTACTTATTTCAGATTTGAATATTCGCAAAGGTGCCGGAATGAATTATGCCGCAACCGGTAAATATACGGGCAAGGGCGTATTCACAATTTCAGAAGTAGAAAACGGCTGGGGTAAACTGAAATCAGGCGCAGGCTGGATTTATCTTGAAAATCCAAATTATTGTACAGTGCAGGGCAAAGTCACAACATCCACAAATACAACATTAGTCAAAAAATCGGTTGACGAAATTGCAAAAGAAGTTATATCAGGAAAGTGGGGAAATGGTGATGCAAGAAAGAAAGCATTATCTGCCGCAGGATATGATTATAATGCTATTCAAAAGAAGGTCAATGAACTGTTGAAATAAGGGGGACAAATGACAATGAATGATTTTACTGCATTAGTTGCGAATAATGTGTTAGAAATTATATTTGCAGCGATTGGTGTGTTATTTACGGCTGTTGTGCTGCCGTGGGTTAAGAATACAGCTATCCCGTGGTTAAAAGAAAAACGCATTTACAGTCTTGTGCAGAAATTTGTTGCTGCGGCTGAAAAGAAGGCAGAGGCTGGAACATTACCAAAGCCTCTAAAAAAGGATTATGTCATCGAATTGTTGGAGGGAAAAGGTATAATTATAACGGAAGAAATTGATGCATTTATCGAAGCGGCAGTAAAAGAGCTTGACAATGCTATTCAGTCCGCTGTGCTGGAAGTAGCAGGAGCGTTTGATAAAACATTCGAGAGCGAAGCAGAATAAATTACAAGGGTTATGTTTCTGATTTTGGGAACATAACCTTTATTTTTTTGAAAAAAATCAAAAATATTTGCAAAAGGTATTGACAAATACACATTAAGTGTGTATAATAGATAATGTCAAGGGGGGATTAGAAGATGAAGCGAAAGGACCTAATTAAGAGGCTGGAAAACAACGGCTGGTATTTGAAGCGAAACGGAGCAAATCATGACATTTACACGAACGGCAAAGACAGCGAGATGATACCGAGGCACACAGAGGTTAAAGAGAACCTTGCAAAGGCAATAATCAAGAGGAACGGGCTGAAATAAGCCCGTTCCCTCAAAACGATATGGAGGTAATATTATGAAAAATTCTTATCCGATTGTACTGACACCTGATAAAGTGGGTTATGTGGTGTATATTCCCGATTTTAATATTAATACCGAGGGCGATACACTGACAGAAGCGATTGAAATGGCAAGGGATGCCATTGGATTGATGGGCATTGATATGGAAGACGATAAAAAGGTGCTGCCTACACCGTCTGAAATGAAAACAGTCACTAAAGAAACAGAAAACGATATTGTTACATTGGTTGATGTTGACTTTACAGAATACCGCAAACAAAACGATATGAGGTCGGTTCGCAGAAATGTAACTCTCCCATCGTGGTTGGACTTTGAAGCAACAAAAAGTGGTGTAAATGTTTCAGCAATTCTTCAAAGAGCCTTGAAACAGGAACTCCATCTTGTGGATAAACAATAAACTCCATGACAATATGTGGGTACAGCGTTAGTGTTGTACCCACTATTTTTATGATACGCCGTTATAAGCCCCAGAAAGGCTCTGAACGGCGTTTTATTTTTTAGATAGGTATTTATATTACTATGCCCCAGAACACGTCAAAAATGACATTTCCCGTATTCATTTTGGGGTAATAAAGATATTGCAACCCTGTCATAAATATTTAAACAAAACCTCAATAAATTCTTGCAAAAAATCTACATTTTTTTGAAAAATATTAAAAAAACATATTGACAACTCCCCTTAACGTGGTAAAATATAACTAAGATAAAGATAAAACGCCCCGATAAAGGGCAAAAAATTTTAAAGTCATTTGCCCCAACAAGGGGAACAAAAAGGAGGAATTTACAATGAAAAACTTAGAACATCTTATGAACGATTGGTACGGAAGAATCAGTGACATTGAGGAAGCACTCATAGATGAAGGTTTAAGAATAGAGGAAGCTAACAGGGAATACATTGAAGCTTCATACGAAGATGGGGACGAAACAGTTTACATAGTTCTTTTTCTTAGTGGTGAGAGAACAATCACAATAGACCGCATAGAAGAAGAAAGAATATAAGGGAGGAAAAGACAATGACAAAGAATGAGAAAAACTACAAGGAAATAGCAGAGATGGCAAGCAGCCTTAAATCAATAGCAACGATAAGCGAGGAAACTTGCAGAAAATTATTTGGTGTTTCCAAGGATGATGCAATCAAGAATATGTTAAACGAATTGATGTCGGCAGTAAGGTAATACGAGGACGCTGGGCTAACGGCAAGACGGGCAGAAGGCGAGGGAAATCAATGAAAGAAAAATGTCCGGTTTGCGGAAATGAATTTGACCCAGAGGAAATGTGGCTAACTTCGGACTACCACGGCATTCCATACAGGAGAGTATGCAGCGATTGTTACTCAAAAGTTATGGAAGAAGGCTACGACGGACAGCCATACGAATACGATTATTATTACTGAAAGGGGGTGTACATTATGTACAGACTACAGGTTTTATGCAACGGTGCGTGGAAATGGGGTATATGCGATTACGATACATTGGATGCAGCCAATAACAGAATTATGGAGCTGGCAGAAGTTGGTATCAAGGCAAAGATTGGGTTTACAACGGATTTGTTAAATTAAGGCTAATGGAGATTGAGGACGATGACAAATATAGCTATTATCAATAATGCGAAACTCTTAAATGGAGTTACGGAAGATGTTGACACTTTTGCGGGATGGAACCGTAGAGGCAGAAAAGTAAAAAAGGGATGCAAGGCTCTTTTCAAGACAAGTATCTGGAAGCCAAGAGGCAAGCAAAAAACAGACGAGGAACAGGACGAAAACAGCGGTACAGGTGGAATGTTCCTCGTTGAAGCGGCGTTTTTTGGAATAAGTCAGACAGAGGAGGCAAAGGAGGTAACAAAGAATATGGTTAAAAAATATCGGGTGAACGAGAGTGAGCATTTCAATTTGTGTTCAATGTATGAACACTTAATGTTCCTAAGGGACGAAATGCAAAATGGTAATATTGAGTTTGACGACTCAATATATGACCGCATTGATGAGGTCAGATGTATTATGGATAAAGCGTACTGTGTCGGTGCGCTTGTTGACTGGGACACGTTAAAACGTGTCCGTGAAATAAGGAAAGAGCGCCAGATGATAAGGTATACCACCTGTTTGGCGCAAGGAACACCGGAAAGAGAAGCTGCAATTGCTTTTGACCTGTAGAGATTAGGCTGTCCTATCGGCAAGACGGGGAGAAAGGATGCAAAGTATGTGGATTGTATATTTTAGAGAAGACAGCCCGGAAGTGGGCTTTACAGTTGGAAATGGCACAGAGAAAGACTGCATAGAATTTTGTAATACTCACGAAGGATACAGATATTGCTATTTCAGTTGCTATTAATATATGCTTCCCCAATGGCTATACGGGGAGAAAGAGGGGTCTTGATTATGTGGACAGACAAACCAGATAGAATGGAGGGCATAAGATGAAAGAGAAAGTATATCTTGCAATGTGGTATGATGTTGCAGAGGGAAAGTTGCACTCAAAGGAGTTTATTGCGAACGATTTGCCGTCGGCAAAACATAAGGCATTTCAAATGCTTTGCGACGGTAGTGGGGATAGACTTGCTGCAAATGTGGTGGTGTATGAACGGCGGTATATGTTCGAGTGTGCCGGAGAGAGCAATCCCAGACCGAACGGAAAAGCAAGAGAGTTTGCTACAAGGGATTATTACACCGGAATGAAGATACGGAGAGGTGGCAAGGATAATGGCTAAGAAGATGACAAATGCAGACCGTATTCGAGCAATGTCTGACGATAGCCTTTTCAACTTTATTGAAAGGGCTATCATTGACGATAAAGACTTTGCGTGTCCATTCTGCAATATGTGTAAAGATGACGAAGGCAACGGCGATGGATGTTTGAAATGGCGGCTTACATCGGATGCCTATGTGCAACTGCAAGGGTTGGATTGTTTTGCAAAAAAAATAGGGAAAGGGGACTTTGTGAACCTCCTACAAACTTACTGGATATTAAGAAGATACGGAGAAGTAGGGGATATAATGCATAATAAATCACGAAGCAAATTTTGGATTGGCAAAAGTTTTATGGACTGGTGTGCCGCAGATGAAAATGCAAACGATGACAGGAAAATTAATTATACACTTATATCTCATTTATGGAACGGAGATATAAAGCGAGAAGTGTTTTCGAGTGATGACAAAGTGAACTACCAGACTATGTTGAAAATCAGGCAGAGTACAATACTGGATGTTAAGTTGGACAATAATGAGTGGTATTTCGTAATTGAATACTATGGTATTGTTTAGGAGGCGAACGAAATGAAAATTCCGAATATGGAAGTTATCAGGAGATTGCGAGAGCAATATCCTTGTGGCTGCCGTGTGGAACTGGTACATATGGATGACGTACAAGCACCGCCTAAAGGCACAAAAGGCACTGTGCTGGGTGTAGATGATGCCGGCAGTATTATGGTTAAGTGGGAAAACGGCTGTGGCTTAAACGTAGTATATGGTGAAGATATATGCAGGAGATGTGACTGATATTGAACTATAGGGCAATACTAAGCCAAATGCCGAGCAATGTATTAGAGAATAGAACAGGAGGCAAAAAATGTTTGAGACAAACATAATTTACAATGAGGACTGCTTAAATGGTCTTGTTTTGCGTGGGGGGGGGTACTGCGACTTAATATTGACAGACCCGCCTTATAATTTGAGCCGCAAAAACAATTTCCATACGCTCAAAGGACGTAATGGCATTGATTTTGGGGAGTGGGACAAAGGTTTTGACTTGACGGGATGGATACCGACAGCAGTTGAATGTTTGCGTACCGGTGGAAGTATAATCATTTTTAATGCGTGGCGCAATATGGATGTGATAGCAACAGAATTGGAGGCTTGCGGCTGTACAGTAAAAGAGATGATACAATGGCAAAAGTCAAACCCAATGCCAAGGAATAGGGACAGGCTCTATGTTACAGCTTGTGAATTTGCTATATGGGCTGTAAAGGGAAAAGGCTGGACATTTAACCGTCAGCGCAGCACATATGAAAATACTATATTTCAATATCCTATTGTATCTGCAAAGAATAGAATACATACTACCCAAAAACCGGTGGAGCTTATGCGTGATTTGATTATGATACATAGCAACGAAGGGGATATTGTACTTGACCCGTTCATAGGAAGTGGCACAACGGCGGTAGCTGCACTTGAAACGGGACGTAGGTATATTGGTTATGAGATAGACGAAAATTACTATACGGCGGCTATCAAGCGTATTTCTTTATGCTCATATATGCCCCATAATGCGGCAATAAAAAGCTCTTAAGTTGGGCAAAAAATCTGAAATTTTTTGAAAAAAATCGTAAAAATGTGTTGACACCTACTTTCTTCGTGGTAAAATATAATTAAAGGATAGGGAAAGCAAAGCGAGTACCTAAAAATTTTTAAGAACAAACGCCCCAAAACAGGGCAAAAAAATTTACCATCAAATGCCCCGTAGAGGGGGAACAGGAGGTCAAAAAAATGACAAGAGAGCAAAAAATAAAGAACATTCTTGAAGCTACAGCAAAGGTTATCAAGAAAGAAGAAGCAGCAGGAACAATGACTACGGAAAAATTTGAAGCAATTATGATGTGCCAAAACAATGCAATCTTAGCAATTAATTAAGGGAGATGATACAATGACTAAATTCACTATGAAGCACGTTGAACAGATTGAAAAAATGCTTGCAGAGGGCAAAACCGTTGAGGTTGAATGGCATACCCCTTACGAGAGAGGCAATAAGGTTGAAACAGTAAAATATGTAAGATGGGACGGACTTGTGTTCACAACGGGAGATTGTATTTTCTCCGGTATGGATAAGCTGGTTGAAATCAGAGAAACGGCGTAAAAGTACAAAAAGATGAGCTAGCGACTATACGGGCAGAAAGCGAGGAGGAAAAGCTATGAAATTTGAAAACATCAACAGAAAGTTTACCGAAAAGGTAAACGAGTACATCAGTAGAGGGTATTATATAAATACCGGAACGATGTCGTGTTCCGGCGGTCAAGGTGAAATCTCCCACATAGACCTGACAAACGGAAAAGAAATCATCCGCATCCTGATGAAAAACTTCAACGACTATGAGAGAGATGTCAGAGGCATTAGCATTACGGTTGGAAGATGTACAGATACAAGACCAAATATCTCTCGTGAGATTGGCAGCGGCATTTGGAATTATCGGCTCGAAGTTATTGAAACAGTAAGCTTTTTCCTTGTTGGAAAAGCAAGAGACGACAGAGAATTTTTTGGGACACACGATGAGGCTGTTACAGCAAGAGATAAGCACCGTGAGAGATATGAGAACAGTTGCTACAAAACAAGGAAGTATGAACTTCCGGAAGCTGCAAAGGCAATTGCCCTGAAGTGGGTAAAAAGACAGCCTAAGTGCAAGAGTATGAAACTTGCGGATATTGATGCAGTATATTCAGTGAAAAGCTTTAATCGTTACACGAATAAGGAAGAACACAGCTATACAGTGTATGCAAAAGGAAAAACATACATAATAGCATAAAATTTTTTTGCTGATGAACGCCCCATAATGGGGTGTTCATTTCGATATTAACCTGTAGAGGGGAGGGGCTTTTATAATGAAAACATATTATTGTGTTACAAATACTTATGATGATAAAGGCAGAGTTACGTCAGCTATTACTAACATAGTGGAGGCAGAAAAAAAGCCGGAAAGTACATTTACCTGTACAGACAAAAAAGATATTTACAACGATTGGTTTGATAGTCAAAAAGAAGCAGAAGCTTTTGTTGAGGAGGCAAAAAGATTGTGAATAAAGACGAGTTTAAGCGGTGGATATATGACAATTACAATGTGCCGGATAATAACTGCACATTGGCACCGCAGATGTTGGACAGTATTATGGATTATGCAGAAGAAATTACTTGGCGGGAGGGATTAGGGGAAGCACATTTATTTATATTGCGGATGCTACCATCACTTCCGCAAAGCATTATCCAGAGGGTTGTGCTATGAAAAAAGAAAGGAAGCGATAACAATGAAAGTTGAATTTACAATGCCGACAACATCTGATTATAAAAAATTCGCTGGTGTGTTTTTTAGTACAAATTGCCTTGATGACAAGGTGAAAATTATTACAACAGATGATGATGGACACACTGCAGAGCTTTTTGTTGAACATAGCGTAGTTCATAAGCTTGGAGAAAATTATATATGTTCTCACATCAAAATGTATTACAGCGAAGCCTTATGTGAATGGTTTGCAAAATTTTCGGAGAACGACTATTATAACGACCCAGAGCGCAATCCGGAAAAGATTATCAGTGTCAGATTTTGTGGCATAGAGGGAGTGACAGGCAGAGAGGTATACAAAGGGATTGATACCGGAAGATATTATCTCCGTGAAAACTTTTATCCCCGTGAGACGTTTGCAAAATGGTATGTATGCGAAAAGAGGAGGACGGCGGAGGATGGAAACGAGGCAAGGGCTAACCTTATATTTGAGTGCAACGGGCAATGTGAAAAAGTGCGTTACGATGACTGGAATGGTGTAGCGGCTTATGGGGACACCTTTAACAAAGAATTTTCAGAAGCAGCACAGATGGGAGGTGTGAAAGATGAAATATAAAAAGCTAACGAAATCTGAAAAAGCCCACCATCCTAATATCCATTATACCGGCAGTGCGCGAGGTATGAAAAACTTAGGGTATTGGGGCAAAAACGACTATTGTGTTAGGAGTGGGAACTATATTTATAACCTGTCAATATGGGTTGGATAGCATAACGAGTGTTAAATCCAAATGACGACGAATAGGAGGTTACGGACGATGACGATTGATTACAAAATTGTAAATAGCACGCAAGTCGCTGTTATATGCGACATTGAAAATGCAGAACTTTCAAAAGACGAATGGAAAGAATTTTGCGATATGATTATCAAAAGGTTTGAGGATATGCTCCCAACAGTAACTATCGTAGGAGTAGATTATCATGTACTTAGGCGGATAATTGAAAACAGGAGTGGAGATGCTTTGCTTGCCCACGCAATATGCGGTAGGCTATGGGAAATGGGTATAAAAAAGATTGAATATCTTCCGGCATCAGCACAACAACTACAGAAAAGTGTACAAGAAACACCAAACAATAACACCTTACAGAAACCGGATAACGCTAAAACTAAGCAGAAAACCAAAATACGAGATTATGTAGTAAACGGCGGTAGAGGTAATTGCGGAAAACCGGTTGAACAACTTGATGGAGATGGAAAAGTCATACGGGTATTTTGCACTGCTGCGGAGGCGGGAAGATATTACAGCATAAACCCATCTTTAATTAGAGATTGTTGCAAAGGAAAATGGCGTACAGCCGGTGGCAGGATTTGGAGATACAAGGAGGCGTAAAAGATGGATTACAATGGTAAAAAAGTATTGACACAAGGAGATTTCAGTTACGATAATGCGTATATTGGTGCTTATGTGGATGCTAACGTAGTGATGGACTGTATGGATGCGTTGCCTCCGGCAATGATGCAATTAAGCTGTGCGCAAATGGGAGAACCATATACATCAAGAAAAGACCCTAACACGGGAGAATACAGGTCAACATATTTTACATTCAAGTGCATACAAGGTAATTTTTCTAAAGGTATATGGGAATTTTGCGGCGATTGCTTTGTTGGAGAAAATGTTCAGCGTGGTAAATAATGTTATATGTGAAAGGATGATAACGTAGGTATGAATTATACAATTGTGTGGACAGAAGAAGCACATTCTGATTTTTCGATGGATTATGGGAAAGACGGAAATATGTATTACATTTGCATATCCGACAAGAAAAGCAGAATAATTAAAAGCAGGAAATTCGATAACCAAGAAGATGCGGTACGAATTTTCCTTGCACTAACAAATGTTGTTTGTCGTGGGTTATGTAACTTTGATGACAGAGTAAAAATACTTATGGGAGGTGAAATAAAATGACTGTTGGCGAGGTAGTTGAAATTCTTATCAGAATACACGACTGTGCAGATTTATCAATGCACGAGGATGATGCTGTATGTGCAGCGTGCAATATCCTTGACCTGTTACCAAATATGATGGATGTAGACGAGGCAAAGGATATGCTGGTAAAAGGAAAAGAAGCAAAAGGAAATTAATTTAAGAAAAATAAATCAAAGTAAAGTAAAGAAAAGGTTATCTCCGAAAAAGAACCGGATTGAAGTTTTCAGCGGAGAAAATCTCCGAAAATAATAAACTAAATTATTAAGGGACTTTTAGACAAGGAAATAAGCGTAATTACTTTGATGACAGTATCATTTAATAAGAGCCTTTACATATAACGTGCGGAATATAATTACTTGTATTTTCTGCTGGTGTATTGGTATATACATATTCTTTTTCGGTTGCACTTACCAAAGTTGCCATTCCTATGGTCAATGCTCCTGCCATAACCACAGTAATGGCTCCGCTTATAAGCTTTTTAAATGTTTTTTTCATAAATATCCTCCTTTGGAATTATTATTACAAAATATAATTTGCAAATTACAACCGATGTATTATACAGCCATCGATAAGCTGTCTTTACCTCCTTTCCTTTTTGTCGGCGTGTTTCACTCGTCTGCAGATAAGCCCGAATCATAAGAACAAGAATTTTTATTCAGATCCATTGATTTATACCGAGCCAAGAGTATAAACAAGCCGCATATATCAATATCCCCAAGGGATATGATAAACATAAAACATTTATCTCAATGTCAAAGCAGACCTTTGTTTTTAAGTTCTTTCCTCATGCGTTCAAAAGTCGTTTTGCAAGCCCCTATTTCGGTACGTGCCTGTTCGGCTGTGATCTCTCCGTTTTCATAACGTTTGAAAATATCCGTATATTCCGTTGGTTCGTATTTGGTGCGCCTGCCAAAACGTATCCCTGCCGCTTTTGCGGCTTCTATTCCCTTTTTCTGTTTTTCCTTTCGCGCGGAATACATACCGGTATGATAATAAGAAAGCATTTGCAAAAGCACCCCGTAAAGCTGTTCTTCAACAATGAGCCTGCCTTGATAAGTGCCAAGTAAAGGCTCGTTCAAAGCCATTATTTCGGATATTTTTTCGCGAGCCATTTTTCGGCATTCGGCTATTATATCATCACGTTCGGAAATTTTTTCACCGCCCGGATATTGCATATTTTCGTATCCCGTGTTTTCCATAAAGCTCTTCCTTTCAACATTAACAATACCGTTAAAGACTGCGCTTTCGCAATATACAAAACGATATTTTGTTGATGTTTGTTTACCTTAATGTATAGTTTTGAGGAAAAATTATTTCATATACATATTTAACAACTCTATATATGATATTATATAGTTTTTTCGTCAAAATGTCAATATTATGCAATGAATTTTTATATCCAAAAAACTTTCCTCAAAACTATACTTTTTTGGTACATATTTTCCGTCCTGTTATAAAATCTTTCCATTCCTGCCGATAGGTCGGTTGTATTTATTAGGTCGGCTGTTTACAAATAATTGAATAAAACTATTGCAAATGACAAATAACTGTGATATAATTTTTATCAGTAAATAAAAATTCCTGCTTTCGGGCTGTTCCGGTTTGAATAAGGGGTAGCAAAAGAGGGAATATCATTGACAGGCTATGACAAAGAAAAGTAATGCAGGAGAAACCTGACAGGGATACAATGCCGCGGACTGAGAGCATTGTTCTTGACACTCTTACACGAAAAACACTTTACCAGCCGATAATGCAAAAGGTCATACCAAGTAGTGTTATCCGTATACCCGCGTTAAGGGTCAAAGAGGGTGCATCAGCGCCAATTAAGGTGGTACCACGGTAAATTCGTCCTTAAATACATTTGTTGTATTTAGGGACTTTTTTATCATTGCAAGAAACTCAATTTATACAGAAAGGTGAAATATTATGATCAAAGCAAGCGGTGAAAGAACGATCGCCGACCTGACCATTGAAGAACTGCTGACGGCAGAGGGTACCGTTACCACACACGGTGTTGTATATAATGTGCGTGATATGGGCGATTTTGCTTTTATTATTCTAAGAAAGATAGGCGGTCAAATTCAATGTGTTTATGAAAAGAACGGTTCGGAAAAAGAAAAAGAATTTCTCAAAGACGAGGCTTCCGTAAGGATAACGGGAACGATACGCAAAGAAGAACGCGCCGTAAACGGCGTTGAGATAGTTGCCGAAAAAGTAGAATTGTTAAGTAAGCCCAAAGAAGAACTGCCTTTGAATATAAATAAGTACAGACTTAACGTTGCGCTTGAAAACGAGCTTGGTCTGCGACCTATAACTCTCAGAAACGAATATAAGAGAAATGTTTTCAAATTGCAGTCTGCGCTTGTGGAGGCATTCAGAAAATATCTTGGTGAAAACGGTTTTACCGAAATAATGACACCGAAAATCGTTGCATCGGGCGCAGAGGGCGGAGCAAATATCTTTAAATTGGATTATTTCGGCAAAAAAGCTTATCTTGCGCAAAGTCCGCAGTTTTATAAACAGATGCTTATACCTGTTTATGAGCGTGTGTTTGAGATAGCGCCCGTTTTCCGCGCCGAAAAACACGATACAACACGTCATCTCAACGAATATATAGGCGTTGACTTTGAAATGGGCTTTATAAACAGCTTTTACGATGTTATAAATATGGAAACGGGTATGATAAAATATGCCATGACATTTTTGAATGAAAAATACCCCGATATTGTCAGAAAACTTGGCATAACGCTTCCCGTAATAGAAGATATTCCCTGTGTTACTTTTAAAGAGGCAAAGGAAATGGTTGCAGAAAAATATAACAGAAAGATAAAAGACCCCTATGACCTTGAACCCGAAGAAGAACGTCTTATAGGTGAGCTTTTTAAAGAAGATTACAACAGCGATTTTGTGTTTGTGACCCATTACCCGATAAAGAAACGTCCGTTTTATGCCATGGACGATCCCGAAAACGAAAAGTATACTTTAAGTTTTGACTTGCTTTTCAGGGGGCTTGAAGTAACAACGGGCGGTCAGCGTATACATGATTATGATACTCAGGTCAAAAAAATGATATTTAAGGGGCTTTATCCCGAAGATTTTGAAAGTTATCTCATGCTTCATAAATATGGCTGTCCACCTCACGGCGGTCTTGGTATGGGGCTTGAACGTTTTGTTATGAAACTTATTGACGAAAAAAATATTAGGGCGACTTCAATGTTCCCAAGAGATACAACACGATTGAATCCATAATGATTATTAATGAAAGGAGTGCCGAAAATGACAGCTGAAGAAAAAGTTATAACGGCGATCGAAGATGCAACGGGCATATCTGTCGATGATGACAGGATAGATATGGTAAGGTCGCGTATAAAGATGATATTTGATTATCTTGGCTTTGAAGAAAAGACCGCAGCAGCAAGCGCAGAGAGCAAAAAAGCCGCTGTGGGTGTATCCGGCATAGATGATGAACTTATAAAATATCTGGAAGAACTTTCGCGTCTGACACTTACCGAAGAAGAGGAAAAGAACGCCAAACAGGACCTTACCAAGATACTTGAATATATAGATACATTAAATAAACTTGATACGGACAATGTTGAGCCTATGAGCCATCCGTTCCCGTATACAAATAATTTCCGTGAGGACGAGTGCAGACCGTCGGAAGAAAGAGAACTGATACTCAAGAATGCACCTCAGCAGAAAGACGGCTGTTTCAAGGTGCCTACAACAGTAGAATAGGGGGGGTAGAAAAATGGGATTTTCTGATAAAACTGCCCTTGAAATAGGTCAGATGATACGCAATAGGCAAGTCAGCTCTGTTGAAGTAACAAAAGATTTTCTTGCAAATATCAAAGAAAACGATAAAAAAATAAATGCATATATAACCGTGCTTGAAGACGAGGCTATCGAACAGGCGGCAGCCGTACAGAAAAAAATAGACAGCGGAGAGCTGACATCTCCGCTTGCGGGTGTGCCTATGGCAATAAAGGATAATATCTGTACAAAAGATATTCTGACGACTTGCGCTTCAAAAATGCTCTATAATTTTAAGCCCGTGTACAATGCTACCGTTACGGAAAGACTGCTCAACAACGGCGCGGTCGTGCTTGGCAAACTCAATATGGACGAATTTGCAATGGGCGGTTCTACCGAAACTTCGTATTTCGGACCGACGGGCAATCCATTTGATATTGAAAGAGTACCGGGCGGTTCGTCGGGCGGTTCGGCTGCGGCTGTTGCAAGCGGCGAATGTACCTACGCTCTTGGCTCCGATACGGGCGGTTCGATACGTCAGCCTTGTTCTTTCTGCGGTGTCAGCGGTATCAAACCGACTTATGGCGCTGTAAGCCGTTTCGGTCTTGTGGCGTTTGCCTCGTCGTTGGATCAGATAGGACCTATCGGTCGCGATATAAGGGATTGCGCCGAGGTGCTTAAAGTTATATCGGGACACGATGCAAAGGATTCCACATCGGTCAAAGGTAAGGACCCCGATTTTTCGCAAAGTTATACTCAGGAGCTTAAAGGCATAAAAATCGGTCTGCCGACAAATTACTTCGGCAAAGGTCTTGACGAAGATGTCAGAAAGCCGGTTATGGATGCCGTTGAAACGCTCAAAAAACTTGGCGCGGAAGTAGAAGAATTTGAAATGACGATAGTCGACTATGCCATACCTACTTATTATGTTCTTGCCTGCGCCGAAGCAAGCTCGAATCTTTCAAGATATGACGGTATAAAATACGGCTACCGCCGCAAAGATTGCGAAGACCTTTTGAGTGTATACTATACTTCAAGAAGCGAAGGTTTCGGTATGGAAGTAAAACGCCGTATCATGCTTGGCTCATTCGTTCTGAGCAGCGGTTATTACGATGCTTACTATAATAAAAGCCTTAAAGTAAGAGGACTTATCAAAAAGAATTTTGACGAGGCGTTTGAAAAATACGATATGATAGTGTC
>CANRCU010000017.1 GCA_947629215.1 uncultured Clostridia bacterium | reverse complement strand
CTTTGCTTCCAAAGCCATCATCTGCCCAAGCTGTCCTCCACCAATAATGCCGATTCGTTTGCCAAGGTAGTTTGGTTCCATTTGTTTTCACCTCTCTTTATATTGATGTAAATATGTATTTGCCGAGTTTATCGAACACAATAAAAACGGCAAATTTATCAACAAGCGTGTTGTAACGCTCGTGTTTAACCGACGGATAAGTTACTCACTTCCTATAAGTGATGGATACTTACTTTTGTATTTGGCAGGAGTACAAGGCTCATGCTGAACACAAAGGCTTTAGTAAAAAACGTCTGTTGTGAGTAAGTATCGAAAGCGTAGTACGAATATCCTGGATTAAATTTCGTTTCAAAAAATGCCTATTTTTTATTTATTCATAACCGTATTCTTCAACACGGAAAGGAAACATACCGTTAAGCACTTTTGAAAGTATCAAAGCTGCATCTTCAGCGGTTATTTCTTTGTCGCCGCTGACATTTGAAAGATAGATTTGCAGTTCCGAAAAATTAACAGATGCTTTATTGAGTACATATTGCAGCGTAAGCGCGGAGTCGGCTGAAGTTATTACACCGTCGGCATTTACATCACCCGGTTTGATGCTATATTCACTGCCTTCATGTTCGATAAGCAAATATTTTGGTGTGGCAATGTCATTACCGCCTATACGAGCGACATAATAACCTTCGTTAAGCTCAATCGGAAAAGAAAGTGTAAAAAAATTTTCGGATATAGCCTGCTGACCGACATAAACAACATTTTCAATATCATATCTTCCGTCTTTCAGCGGACTTACCGTTATTGAAATATTTTGGTCGGTATTGGCATCCGTTACACCGCCGGATATACTTAAAATATTTGTATTGTCGTTTATATGCGCACTTTGTATTCTTATTTCTGCCGCATTGACTGTAGATGTAAAAGTCAAAATCACTATAATTGCTAAAATAAATTTTTTCAAATTCTTACCTCCTTTTTTATTAACAAAACAGAGTCTATTAGGGAGTTAGGCATTTGCTGTTTATTACAAGCTCAAAGGTTTTGCCGGGAACCGTTGAAATATTATCTGACCCTGTTGATTATTTCTATTATCATTTCATACCTGTTAAACGGTGTTATAAAATAAAATCCATCAACATAAGGTCTTATCTTATCGGCTATTTCGACCGCAAGTCCGATACCTATCTGTTGTGCCTCTTCCCTTGTCATTTCGGGTTTAAAAAGATTTATATAATGTTCGGGGATATTTATACCTGCCATTTCGTTATTTATAAACATTGCGTTTTTGTAGTTCACAAGCGGCATAATACCGCCTAACAGTTTAAATCCGCGTTCTTGCGGAAGCTGCGAAAGATACTCGATAGTATCGTCGGTAAAGACAGGCTGCGTAAGAAAGAAACGAGCGCCGTTTTCGTATTTTTTTAACAGTCTTGAATACTCGTAGTCTTTGTTTTTGACATTGAAATTTACCGCACCGCCGTAATATATCTGTTCTTCGTTAAAAATTTCGCGGTTCATTTCGTCCATCATACTCATAAGACTGTAAGATTGCATATTAAAAACACTTTTTATGCGGTTGCGGTCTTCACCCGGAACGGGATCACCGGTTACAACAAGAAAATTTCGTACACCTTCGACATATGCGCCGAGTATAGCCGAACGCAGCGCAATAGCGTTTCTGTCACGGCAGCAGAGATGAGGCAAAACTTCTGCGCCTGTTTCCCGTTTGAGTTTTGCGGATATTATTGTGCTGTCGACACGTGGTCTGCCCATCGGGGAATCCGCTATCGTGATTATGTCCACACCTGCATTTTTTAAAGCCGATGCACCTGATATAAGCCTGTCTACATTTGTTCCGAACGGAGGATCAAGCTCTGCGGCATAAATAAAATCACCGTTTTCGAGTTTTTTATGGAAACTGTTTTTTGCCGGTTTCTCTTTTATTTCGCTTACCGATGTACCCGATTTCGGGGATGTCGTGATTTTATCTCCAAGGCGCTGACCAAGCAGACCTATATGCTCGGGTGTCGTACCGCAGCAGCCGCCTATAATGTTTATACCAAGGTTTATAAATCCGGATACCATATCGGCAAAATAAACGGGGTTCATAACATATTCAATTTTATTATTTATAATTTCGGGATAACCGGCATTAGGCAGGGCGGAAACGGGCTTTTTTGTATTTATGTTTGCAGCGCCGAGGATATTTTCCATATGCTTTGGACCTATGCCGCAATTGAAACCAACAGCATCGACAAGTTCGCTGCTGCCGTATTTGTCAAATATACGGTCTATACCCCAAAAAGCCGATGTTACGCCACTATCCGAAAGGGCAAATTCCAAAAGGATAAAGGCATTCGGCTTTTTTGTTTTTATATATTTCAGTGTATCGGAAATTTTATCGTCAGAAGCAAAAGTTTCAAATATAAAAATATCCGCGCCAAGTTTTAGAAAAGTGTCGGCAATGACTGTATATTCCTGCGAGTTTTCCGCATTTGGTCCTATGCTGCACCCGACAAATACTTGTTTACCTTCGGCTGCTTTTAATGCTGTGTGATATGCATTTTGTATTATTTTTTTTACCGTGTCTATATCAACTTCAAGAACAGAGGTATTTGCATTAAAAGTGTTGGTTCGTATAAGCCCGGCGCCGTTTGCAATATATTCGCTGTGTATTTTTTCTATTATATCACTGTCAGTCAGTGACTCAAGCTCACAAAACGGCAGCGGAACAGGGCAGACCTTTTTATAGTATGTACCCATTGCACCGTCTGTAAGTAAAATATTATTTTTTAAAAAATCTTTTAGCATCATATTTTCATTTCCCTATATAGAAGCAGCAGTTTTATAAAATTATTTCCAATCCGTATTTTTGAATGCCGAATCCGCATTTTTTATAAAAATTTATAGCAGCATCGTTCTTGTTCCATACGTTAAGTGTAACGTTGTAGCAACCCGATTTTTTTGCGAAGTCTATTGTATATTTATAAAGTTCTGTGCCAATGTGTCGGCTGCGGTGATTTTCGTCAACACAAAGGTCGTCTATGTAATATGTTGTTATGTCAGGCATATTGTTGTCGTCTTTATGCGGCTGAAACATACCAAAACAATAGCCGAGAACAATGTCATTATCATCGGCCGCAACAAATATAGGCGTATTAGGATCTTTCATTATATCATAAAGCTGCTCACGTGTGTATTTTGTAGTGTCTTTTATAAACAGATCTGGACGCTCTTTACTGTGTACATTACAGACCTGAACAAGCAGTTCAAGTATTCTGTCTGCATCCTTTTTTTCAGCTTTTCTTATGTGCATAATAAACCCCTCCGAAAAAAATGATTTATAATTCATTATAACATAATTTTTATATACTGTCCAATAGAAAAATATTAAAATCGCAGATATGAAAATATTATGGGCATTATATATAAAAATTTACTCAAATAATACTTTTGTACTCAATGAAAAAATGTTTGAAGTTTTAAGAATTTTGTGTTATTATAAAAGTGTCAAATCGAAATGGAGATGCTTTTTTGACCGATTGTAAGTGAAAATTCTTTTTGATATTTATGGATTTGGATAAAAGTAAAAAAAGAATAACACGTATATACAATTCGGCGTATGCTCATTGTTATAATAAATAATTATGTGAAAGGAGTGTATATAATATGAATAACGGATCCAAACAAAAAACAAAGGACAGTAAATTTAAACAAAATCCAACTATTCGCAAAATACAGGTTTTACGAATAGTTGGATGTATTCAAATCGAGCATTGACTTGTCGGTTAAATATCTTTATTATGAGTTACACCTTTCGCAAGGTGAATATCCCATTTTAATTATATCGTCACGGCTACCGGTAAAGCTTTGTTTGTTTTTGGACGACATATTCTTCACGGATGTACATCCCGGATAATGAAATTTCATTGTACTTGTATTTAAAATATAGCTGTAAATACTTGCTTGATTTTGTGATGTATTTTGATCAGTATTTTCGGTAGTTTCTTCGGTCATTTTAACTGTTGTTTCTAACGTAGCTTCTTCGGTTGTACTTTCTGTTTTTATTTGAGTAGTTTCCTCTGTTGTTCTCTCCGATTTTCTTTGTGTAGTTTCCTCCGTTGTTTCTTCCGTCACCTTGTCGGTAGTTGATTCCGTACTTTCAAAAGTTGTATCTGTCGCACGTGTGCTTGATTCTTCGACAGTTTTGCCCAAATAATACAGATATGCATCATCAGCTTCAACACTTTCACCTGTTTCGTAAAAAATCTCAATACCGGGCTGGATATTATAAACAAAAACATTGAATTTAATCCCTTTACCATTATCCTCCACAGAAACGGCTTCTATATTCACCCCGTTTGCCACAAGGTCATTGCCCTCGTAAACGGGTGTTACCCTATAAAGCACATGATTTTCGGTGCTTTTAACGTAATTTGCAACTTTGTTTTCAAACGGCAGCATACCTACCGTATTAAAATATCTTGTGCCGGTAATAAGATTTTTTTCGTTTGCATTTTCTGCTGTCAGTTGATAACCTATAAGATGACATCGGTTGTAAAGATATTTTCCGTCAATAAAATCATACTTGACGGTATGCCAGCCCGCAGGTCTGACCTGCCCTATACTTCCCCTTTCTTCCGTTGGCATGGTTTCCGTACCGACACAAGCAAATGCAACCCCTGCTCTGCCAAGAGAATCCAATTCGCTGTATTTTTCAAAAGGTTTATCGGTAATTTCATCTTCGGTAAAATAAGGTATGTTATCGTTTATTTCTACATATGGACCGTTTGGTTTCTCATGTATGACATTTTCAGGCTTTATTTCTGTTGTTACAGTCACCAAGCCTGTTTCGGCATCATAGACGACTTCACAGCCGAAGCTTTCAGCAATAAATCTCAGCGGGACCATGGTCCTGCCGTTTTTTATCTCCGGCGAAATATCGATTGTCTGTGTGATGTCGTTGACTTTAACGGATGTATTGTCTATCTGTAAATATATACCGACATCCGCACTATTGATTGTTACACTGCGTTCTTCGGGATCATAAGTGACATCTGCACCAAGCTCTTCGCTTATCAGCCTTATCGGCACCATGGTTCTGCCGTTTGAAATATATGGTTCGACATCGGAATAGATTTCTCTGCCGTCAATGACTATCGGAACACCGTCATTTTCTGCCGCAGCAGCTGTATTGCCTATACCAAAAAGTATGGCTGCAACTGTCAACAGCAAAGCAAATTTTCTTTTTTTCATCATATCACCTCTCGTAAAATTTTCTGTTTTCTTGTCTGAAAACAATAACATAAAATATATATACTGTCAATCCCATTTTTCTCCCATTAAATTCCTACAAATAAAGGATATTCGTATTGCACATGTGCTGTATACTTATTAGCGAATAATACTCTCAAAACACTAAAAAATGACAATTTATTGCAAAATCAGCTCTGTTTTTTGTTTATTTTTTTGTCGAAAAAAGGTTTACAAATTCATTTTAATATGCTATACTTTATATGTAGTTAAGTTTCCCGCTTAGCTGCATAGAGCTTGGCTCTATTATTCATATACAACTCTCCACAGAAACGACTTCCGCAAGGGAGTCGTTTCACCTTTCACAAACTTTTTTCTGCACTCAAAAAGGGATCTCATCGATCCCCTTTATCATAACATTGATATTACAAGCCCTGATCACAACAATGAAACTATGTACGGTATTCCGTAGCCTATCAAACTCATTATGCAAAGCGCCAATATTATACCCAAAAATATGGCAGGCACGGCTTTTCTTAGCTTTATTGCCATAAGTGCGGCAATAAGAGCGCCTGTCCATGCGCCCGTACCCGGCAGCGGTATACCGACAAAAAGCATCAGCCCGACAAATTCATATTTTTGTATCTGTTCGCTTTTGCCCATTGCCCGTTTTTCCAGACCCTCAACAAGCGGTCGGAAAAGCTTTGTTTTTTTCAGCCAATTGAAAATCGGCGTTATAAAAAGCAATATAAACGGTATCGGTATAATATTGCCGATAAGGCATATCAAAGCGCCTTTAACATATTCCACCTGTAAAAAAGATGCCGCCAAAATACCTCCTCTCAACTCAAGCAGCGGCAGCATAGAAATAAAAAAAACAACTTCTTCGGGCGACAGCCCTTTACTGTTTAAAAAATCAATAGCATTTTGTACTAAATGTTCCATAATATTCTCCTAATATAACAGATTCACTATTGCGCCCATTATTGCACCCGACAACAGCATACCGCATATAACAGCTAAAAATGCGCGTTTTGCGGACATATCAGAAAGCGAGGCAATAAAGGTACCCATATATGAACCCGTACCCGGCAATGGTAAGGCTATAAACAAAATTATGCCCCAAAAACCGTATTTTTCGATTAATCCCTTATTCTTTTCCGCTTTTTCTTCTATTTTTGAGATAGCTTTTCGGAATATCCCATACTTTTTGAAAATCTCTTTTAAGCATCTTCCGAAAACAAATATCAGCGGTACAGGCACAAAATTACCCAAAACACAAAAAAGCACTGCTTTGATAACAGGTGTCTGCAAAAAATATGATGCTGCCATACCGCCCCTTATGCCAAACATTGGCAGCATAGCTATCAAAAAAAGCGTAATGCCGTCGGGCAGACCTTCACATTTTTCAATTGCCTGTAAAATAAGATCGTCCATTTTGTTATTTTCCTTCTACACAGTCAAAAATATTTGTGCTTTGCGTATCTCTTAAAGCCATTCGGTCAGTTAAAACAACTTCCGCCCACAAATTCCCTCAATAAAGAGTTTATTGGTATTAATTCTGTACTGAGCGGCAGAAAATTATTCAAAAATTTCAGCAGACGATTTGCCTCAAGATATTCCCTGCTTTCTTGTTCCACGCGGAAAAGCACGGGTTCGACAAATGTTTTTATAACACATAATTCATATATCAGGGACGAATTGAAAATAACATCGGCATTCTCCTGATATGGGAAAATATTATCCTCTTCGCCTTTTAGCACCATTGGCCAGATGCTTATAGTTTCAGCCGCATCAAAGCCGCGTGTACGGAAATCTCTAACCATGCGCCGCAAGATCCTCGTATCTGTTGTAGATATGCGGTTATGTTCGTCCAGATTGAGCTGTGTCAATGCCGAAATATATACCCTGAAAACCTCGTTTTCGGGCAAATCGTTTGTAAGTTTCGGGTTAAGACCGTGTATGCCCTCTATTATAAGAACATCCCTGTCACCAAGACTTAATGTTCGCCCGGGCTGACGTTTGCCCGTGATAAAATTAAATTCGGGCAGTCTGACTGTTTTGCCGTTCAGCAAATCAAGCAAATTTTCGTTAAAAAGCGCAATGTCAAGAGCTTCAAGATTTTCAAAATTTTTCTGACCGTTTTCGTCGGGTTCAACTTTGTCTTTATCAAAATAATAATCGTCAAGCGAGATAAGCCGCGGTATTTTTCCGTTTACCCTCAACTGAACACCAAGCCTTTTTGCAAATGTTGTCTTGCCCGAAGACGAAGGTCCGGCGACCAGCACTACCCTCTTGTTTGCCTTTGTTATGCTGTCGGCAATTTCGGCTATTTTCTTTTCATGCAAAGCCTCACATACCAGAATAAGGTCGCCTATCTTATTGTTGCATATAACCTCATTCAATGCTCCTACTGAATCCACCTGCATAATATTTGACCATTTGTTGCATTCCTCAAAAACCGAGCAAAGTTTTGTATATTCCCTCATTGGGCAAAGTTTAGTCGGATCTTTCTGATCGGCAAACTGCAATACAAAGCCGTTATTGTACTCAACAAGGTCAAATACCTTTATAAAGCCTGTTTCGGGTACTAAAGGTCCGTTCAAATAATCATAAAAATTACCGACTTTGTATATATGTACTATTTGTGTTTTTATGTATTGCATTGCTTTTATGCGGTGTTCCAAGCCATATTCTTTGAATATTTCTCTTGCGCGTTCAACAGGCACGGTTATTTTCTCTATCGGAAGATTTTCCGCCACAATATTTTTCATTTCACGCTTTATTTCGTCAAGAATATCCTGTGTCAGCTTTTCGCCCTCATTATAACAAAAATGGTTTTTATTTATTGTATGCTCGACCCATATTTTCGCTTTTTCGCCCAACACACGGTTTGCCGCCATAAGCATGATAAGCTGGGCACTTTTCTGATAGCAGCGCATACCATAGCTTGTATCCAAGCCCATAAATTCAACCTTTGACGGGTAATTTATCGGCGTAAAAAGTTCGCATATTTCATTGTTTATAGATGCAAGCAAAGTTTTCTCGTCATATTGTTTTGCGGCTCTGACAAGATTTTCACCTTGCTCGATTTCAATTGTCCTGCCTGTATTCAGTATAGTTACGGGTATCTTCATAAAATACCTCCTTCCGATAATTTGCCGGATATTTATATCCGGCTCATAACATTAATTTTATCGCTCAAAAAAACAAATCACTTATCAATATCCTCAGACCAATAATGATAAGCACAGCACCGCCTATACGCGTAGCATATGTGCGAAATTTGCTGCCTATTTTGCTGCCTGCAATGACGCCCATAAAACTAAGTACAAACGCTACCGCCCCGATAACAGCCGATGAAAACCAGATATTGCAATCTTCGGTCATTGCGAAACTGACACCGACGGCAAGCGCATCTATACTTGTTGCAATGGCAAGCATTACCATATTTTTAGGTGCAAGTATTTTTTCTTCGTCAAAGGCAATAACTTCGTCCTCATCCGAACCGAATGTATCGGCTATCATTTTACCGCCGATAATCGCAAGCAGTATAAACGCTATCCAATGGTCGATTTTTTCGATAAAATCTATAAATATGCTGCCGCCGAAAAAACCTATCAGCGGCATCATAAACTGGAATATGCCAAAATACAAGCCGAAAATAAACGCATGTTTTGCGGTCGCTTTTTTCATGGCAAGACCGTTTGATGTCGATACAGCCAAAGCGTCCATTGCAAGGCTGACGGCAATGACAAATATTTCCCAGATCCTCATTTATATTCTCCTAAACATAAATTTATGCGGATAGGGTGCAAAACAAACGTTTTATACACCCTATCCGTAACCCGAAGGGACTTGCCCGCCAGTCAGAATTCAAAAGTCGAAAGCAGAGATTTCTGTAATATTTTTGCCGAATCGTTTGAATCAATTTGACCGTCTTTGTTAACGTCCGCATTTTTTATACCCTGTTCCGGGATATTGACTGCCGCTTTGTTCAGGGTATATTGCAAAGCAAGCGCTGCATCGTCGGCTTTTATTTCTTTGTCAAGGTTAACATCACCCAACATAGTTTTATCTGTCGAATTGTCTTCGGTAGTAGTTTCTGTCGATATTTCGGTGGTCGTTACATTTATTGCCTGTGTTGTTGTTTCCGTTGTCGTTACGATTGTTGTTGCCGTAGTAGTTTCGGTCGATGTTTCGGCAGCAGTTGTCGTTTCGGTCGTTTGTACCGGTGGGATATTGCTGTTTTCCGTCATTACACCGCTTTCTTTTATACAAGTTTGTTTAGCAGATTCGGCAGATTCAAGCTTTTCGACATCGCTTACACCGTTTTTGTAATAGAACATATCCGCATTTGTATCAAAATTTGGATAAGGATTTTTATTTGAACCCGCTGCATATGTTTCGCTTCTTGTACTTGCAATATGCAAAGTTCCCGCATCGTCCGTTGATGTAGATTTTACTTTTACATCGTTAAAACTTTTTATGATAGGATCACCGTATGACTTATTCGGCGTGGTTTTATGCGAATTTGCACATTCCTCAAAGTAATTTGCTTCCGAAAACACCCAAGCACTCGCACGTGCATCTATACAAGCGTTGGTCGTTTTATAGAAATAATTGTTGTAGCTGTGTACATTTGCCTGCCTTACCAAAGGCATACGAGAACCGCTTTTATAAAAATAATTATGATGCCATGTTATATTATACTGTTTTACACCGTCGCTGTTGCCGTTTAACGAGGTCTTATGGCAGTTGTTGAAACGGTTATAACTTAATGTAACATTCTTAGCGTATGCAACATCGGTCGAACCGTCACCCTCGTGTTTATCCTGCTCGCTTGTAAGGTCATACTTGTTTTCACCGACATCAAAAGTACAGTTGTGCAGCCAGATATTTTCACAATTGTTGCTGCTGTTGCCGATAAAGCTGCAGGCATCTTCGGGATATTTTGTAAAGCGAAGATTTCTGACCTCTATATACTTTGATTTTTTAAATGTAAAGCCCCATTTTTCTATAACGGCATCTGTACCGATACCCTCAAGAGTTATATTTTTGGCAGAATCAATATCACACATATTAAAATAGCTGTCGTCACTGCTCGCCTGATCTTTCAAGCCGTTAATAGCAATAACACCGTTTTTTATATCGGTCGTTTTTGTTCCGTCCGCATCTCTTGTCTGTGTATCCACCGTGCCTATAAAACGCACGATCAAAGGATTGCTGATTTTTGAACCGAGGATATTTGCTATACCCTTTTTGCCGTTATATTCCACATCGTTTTTATTTTCGTTTGTAACATATATTATATCGGCATTTGCCTTTGGCGTTCCGTCGTCGTTATATGCGCCGACGCCCTCGGTATTGTTGAAATGCGCATATCCCGAACGATCGAAATTATCTGTATTTATATCGTTTTGAATAAGCTCTGAACCGTTTGCAAGGGCTATCTTCACATCGTATTTTCCGGCAGCTATACCCACAATATCAGCTCGTCCGCCGCCGTTGGACGCACGCACAAGCTCTTCGTCAAGCTGAGTATACTCTGTATCATCGCTTTTTTTATAGTATACTTTTGCATTTTCGGCATCTTTATCGTTTTCCCATACAACAAAAAAACTCTCATGCCAACCGCCGTATCCGCTGATTTTTGCATCCGTTTCGGCAGCATATACGTCTACGGGATCATATGTACCGGAAATTTTTTTATCAACAAATGTAAATGCACCTATTGCAATACTTACAGAAAGTATCACCGATAAAAATTTTTTCATTATATTTCCTCCTCATCGTCATCATCGAACAACTCCGCCAAGACTTTAAGTTTCTTTTCCTGTTCTTCTTTCATTTCGGACGCATGATCGGGTACCGTCAGCGGTTCTGGGTCGCTTTCTTCAAGCGAAACGCTTTCATAATCCTGCATATCGTCCTCGTCTTCGTCAAACAGCGCAAATGCGGGATCGTTCAACATTTTCAGCTCGGCATCAAGCAGCAGTTGCATTTTTGCCTTCAGCAGCTGATATTTTTTCTTTAAAGAAAATATTTCTTTTTCGATCTCGTTTTTCTGATCGAGTGTTTTGGACACAAGTTTTTCGGCGTCTATTTTTGCGCGGTCAAGTATATTTTCTGCCTGTTCCTTTGCATTTGACCGAGTTTCCTTGGCAGTTTTTTCTGCAAGCAATATGGAAGTTTTTATAGATTCTTCCATATTGTCGTATCTTTTAATATTTTCTTCAAGGTTTTTGACTCTTGTATTAAGTTTTATATTATCCCTGAAAACTTTTTCATAGTCCGCTATAAGTTTATCCCTGAAATCTTCGACATCTTCCTTTGAATAGCCGAGGGCAGTGGTCTTGAACTCGTAGTTTTCAATATCGTTTGGTGTTATCATTTGTTCTTCACTCCTAACCAAAAATTATGCATTTCAGCATATCTATCTGTATATTTCAACAGTCAAAAGTATCCTGTCCTTTTTGGTTTTGCCGTTTATCTCTTTTATGCGCAGCCTGCCGTTGCCCCTGAGTGTCACAACATCGCCTTCCGACAGCTGTTTTGATGACTTATCCGTTCCCAGCCAGTTTACATATGCCTTTTCGCCCCTTATCAAATCGGAAACCTTATTGCGCGACATATTAAAGCAGCTGCAAAGCACCGCATCAAGCCGTAAAGAAGCGACCGTTATCTTTTTTTCGGCAGCTGTTTTGCACGGCGGTTCATAGCTGTCAAGCAAATTTGCGCCGACCTTTGTATGACCGACATATTCAAGATTTGCGGCTATATATTCCGCTATCCTGCTTTCGGCAAAAACGACAGCTCTTTTATCTTCCACTATAATATCGCCTATTTTTTCGCGTGTTATCCCAAGCCCCAAAACCGAACCTAAAAAATCACGATGTGACAGCGCTTTTGAAAACTGTGTAAAAGCTATTTCGACAGGCGTGATCGGAAAATCGCTCACCTGCCAATCATAATACTCGGGAAAAAAACCAAGCATTCTTCTTTCACTTTCCTCAAAACCGCCGTATGGTATGACCTGAATATCGGTATGCCCCAGCATTTTCAAAAATTTCCCCAGTTTAAACGGGTCGAAAAACACCGAAAATGCGGGTACATACTTTTTAAACGTCAATTCGGCTTTATCCAGACTTTTAGCATAAACAACACGTTCTTCGGGATCTGTTATCCCCTTTAATATTTCATCTTTTTTAAACATACCTTCAACCCAAAGAATTAAGCAGACTTACCAGTACATTCTGTACCCCCGAAAGTATAAGCATAGCAATAACAGGCGAAAAGTCTATCATCCTCATGCTCTCGCCTATAGGCGACCTGTCGAGTATCCTGCGCACGGGCGCAAGTATCGGTTCTGTCAGGCTATACACAAGCGAGTGAAACGCAGTTCCCTGTGCTATCGGAAACCACGACAACAAGCAGCGTATAAGTACCGCGTAATCAAGTATATTAAAAAAATAATATACTATAGATGCAAGCATCTGAAACATTGCTTTTCTCTCCTTAAATCAGTTTTCCGTTTAATACGTGGTTATCTGCAAAGCGTTGGCTCTTACAGCCTCTTTGAATTGGCTGCTTATCTCCACATCCATCGGGCAGATAACAAATATCTCGTTGGATATTAACTGTATTGTACCGTCAAGCGCATAATTTGCGCCGCATAAAAAATCACTTATTCGCTGCGCAGTGTCATGCTCTACATTCTCAAGATTGACAATGACGGTTTTCCTCTCTTTAAGCTGTTTGCAAAGCTCGCCTGCCTCCTCCATACTTTTCGGAGCAGCGACCAACACCTGCATATTCACATTTGTGTTGATATTCATTACTCTGCCTGTACGGCTTGAAGAAGTTCTTGACATCTGCTGAAGATTTATTGTATTTCTGGACGATGTGACCGAACGTATAGGCGAAACGTTGCGTACAGCCGATGTATGCGCAGCCGATGTTGTTCTTGCGGTCCTGCTTGACCTTATAGGAGGCAGTTCCTCATAGTCGTCATCGTCATCATAATCGTCGACATCTTCGTAATCTTCGTCATAATCATCATAATCCGCACCGCTCACAAAGTTTTTTAATTTTTCCCATAATTTAGCCATTTTTATCCTCCTATAAAATTATTTTCCCAAGCTGTAATCTCTTGCGCCGAATATTCCCGTACCTATACGGACTATATTTGCGCCTCGTAATCATTTGTCATACCCATTGAAAGATATTCCATATTTATATTATCGTATCTTTTGCTTTTTATGTCAATAAATAATTTATACATATTTTTGAAATATTTACGATTATTTTCGGGTTCGGGGTCATAAGGCGCAACCGTCATAAGTCCCCTGACGCGGATATTTTCAAGTTTTGCAAGCTCACAGGCAAGTTTTTCCGCCATATCAAGCGGAACACCGTGCTTTGCTTCTTCACCCGCTATATTTATTTCAACAAGTATATCCATTATCCTGCCGCACTGTCCGCAGCGTTTGGATATTTCGGTACCGAGTTTAAGGCTGTCAACGGAATGTATCATCTTCACCTTATCGGCAATATACTTTACCTTATTTGTCTGTAAATGCCCTATAAGATGCCATTGCACACCGTCAAGTTCATCATATTTGGACATTATTTCCTGTACCTTGTTTTCGCCAAGTTCCGTATATCCAAGCTCTGTGACCTCTTTTATGCGCGGTATATCTATTGTTTTGGTCACGGCAAGCAATAATATATCCTCACGTTTTCTGCCGCTCTTTTCGGCTGCTGCAGTGATTTTTTTGTTTATTTCCGCAATATTTTCGGCTATGCTCATTTTTTATTTCCCCCTTGCCTGTCAATTTATCAATTGCTGCTGTTTTTGGGTGTTTACCGTATCGGTAACAATTCTGTCCTGTATCTCCACATTGTGATTGACTGCTGGATCAAGTACGGTATAATTTTCGTTTGAAGAAGAATTTTCAAGATTTATCCTTTTGAAAACCGCGCTGCCCGTATTCATGACATATACGCCTTTTACGGTCGCAACATCGCTTACGGTAAAGGTACTTGAGGTATCGTTCGGCAAAACAAGCACATCGCCGACATTTACCTTATTAATATCAAAAACAACGTATGTTATACCTTCTTCGGCATTTTCGCCCGACGTTTCAACACCTACTTCAATAATAGGATTGTCATTGTTTTTCTTATAGACTTTGCCGTCTATAACAAAATTGCTCGCGACTTTTAGCAGCGTTTCTTCTACAATGGCTTTGTTTGGTATTTTATAGCCCTTTATAACACGGTTCGTTTCAAAAGTCACACTGCGTGTATTTATATAATCCACAAGGTATTTTGTCGATCTAAGTATAACAAGCGTATCCCTTTCGGCTGTATTAAGGCTTGCAACTTCCACTTCTACTGCCTTTGTATCGTCATTTTGGGTATTTATGTATATTGTGACCTTATCGCCGACTTTCCAATCGCTTATCTGCGAATTTGGTATATATGATACAATATACCAATTATTGCTCTTAACTATCTTAAACAGCGGTTCACCGTTTGTAACAAGTTTGTCGATGACCTTTCCGCTGTTTTTCACATTTATGTCGTTAGGCGTCAGCTGATCCATTTTATCTATTGTATAGCTGCTTTCAAGTCCGTCCGAATAGCAGGATATTATACCGGGTTCTTTTGTGTAAACAACATTCTGACTGTCGTTTATCAGACTTTGCTGTTCGTTGCGTTGTTCCGCAAGCTCGGACAAATTGCCCGAATTTTCGCTCAGCAGTCTTTGATTTCTTGTATCTATAAGTTTTTGTATATCGCCTTTCATACTGTACATAACGCTTATATCACCGCTTGTCAGCCTGAAAGCATAATTATCGGTGCTTGCTTTTATCTGTTTATTATATTGTTTTACCTCATCGGCGACCGCGGATATTGTTTCGCGAGTTTTTTGCTTTTCAAGTATCTGCTTATTTATGTTGTCAAGCTCTTGCTGCATACTTTGTACTACGGCTGTATCCTGTACCGAACATATACGTGTATTTGCCTTTACCTTATCCAGATCCGAAACGTTGAATACCGCCTCACCGTCCGCAGGCGCGGTATATACAACTTCGTCCCTCACAACAACACCTGTACATTTCTGCGCGCTTTCTATACTGTCATAGACTATAGTGTCGTTCTGCACTACACTTCTCTGCATATATTTAACCGTATTCAGCACACCGTAAGCGACTATTACGGCAAATATTGCAAGACTTATCAAAATAACAAATGCATTTTGTATCTGCCTTTGACTGCGCTGCCTTGGATCTATCATATCCGACGAGTTTTTTTGAGTACGGGGCAAAAATATGCCCGACAGCTTAGGCATCTCCTTTTTTTCTTTTACTTTGATGGTTTTCTTTCGGGATTCGGGTAGATCCTGTGTTCCGCGTACTTCGCCGGAACGTCTGTCGGCTGTTCCGCGTGTATATACTCTGTTGCGTATATCGGCGCTTTTGCTGCTGCGATCCCTGCCTTTATTGCTGCGTTCGTCTATAACGCGTTTCAATATCTCATCTCTGTTATGCATTTTTATGCTGCGGGAAGGATTGCGCCTGTTTTTATTGTTATTTTTTTTCGCCATTATGCATCACTCCAAAATTTACATAAATATTCCACTGCTTTATGTAATATAATTTATCAAAAAGTTTAAATTTATAAACAACCATTATGCGTAAAACTACAATATTACATTTAATTATACCATCTTTAATATTTTTTTTCAATCTCTTTATGATAATTTATCCAAAAGAAATTTTTGGAGGAGCTGCGGCAGGGCTGCATTTATGGTTTGAAAAGGTCGTTCCGTCACTGCTGCCGTTCATGATAACCGTTAATTGCCTTGCTGCCGTTGATTTTCCGCGTGTTCTCGGCAAGATGATACAGCCGCTTACTCTCTCGCTATTCAACCTTACGGGCGAACAGGCTTTTCCGCTTGCAGTCGGGCTGACAGCAGGTTATCCCATGGGAGCAAAAACCACGGCGCAGCTGTATAAAACGGGCAAAATATCCAAAAATACCGCCCACAGGCTTTTGCTTTACAGCAATAATGCAGGCGCGCTTTTTATGATAGGTACAGTCGGTACGGGATTTTTTTCCGATCCAAAGACAGGTTATTTTCTTGTTTTGTGCAACTACGGCGCGGCTTTGCTGCTTGCAATAATATCGGGATTGTTTTATCCTTCCGAAAAAGCCGTATCTTGCTCTGTCCATGTCCAAAAATTTACACAGAAAATATTTGCCGACGCAATTGCGGATTCAATAAATTCCATTCTGTCTATCGGCTGCTACATAATAATTTTTTCCGTACTTACCGAATTGTTCGGGACTTTGCATATTTTTGACGGTATCTCACAGTTTTTAGATCCGCTTGGACTCGATAAAAATATAAGCAAAGCCATATCCGTGGGAATTATGGAAGTGACAAATGCTTGCAACATGGCATCTTGCAATACGGGCAAAGGTTCTGTACTTGCCTGCGCTGCCCTGATCGGTTGGGGCGGCCTTTCCGTACATGCCCAGAGCATCGAATTTCTTGAAGGAACAGACCTTGATATAAAATATTATTTTGCAGGTAAGATACTTACGGCATTTTTAAGCCTTATAATCGGCAGTCTTCTTTGGAAATACTTTTTTTAAACGGGGTATTGAAAAACAGGTCTTATGCTGTTAGAGTATAAGAAAAATTTATACGAAAGGACGAATTGCATGAAATTAAAATATATACCTATAACTGCGATATGTACAGCTTTTATGTGCGCTGCGGTCTCGGCTGCCGGCATAACGGTCACAATTGATGATACTACCGTTGAATTTGCCGATGTTCAGCCTATGATAGTCAACGGGCGCACTTATGTTCCGCTAAGAGGTGTTTTTGAAAAACTTGGTTTTGATATTGCGTGGGACAATAATATAAAAACAGCCACTCTGACAAAAGGCAATATTGAG
>CANRCU010000016.1 GCA_947629215.1 uncultured Clostridia bacterium | reverse complement strand
AGATGCCCACGATCTGCTTATCGAAATTGAGGAGAGTATAAAACAAAGAATGAGGGGTCAGCTTGTAAGGCTTGAGATAGAAAAAAATATGACCAAGACAAGCTTTGATTTTCTTGTATCGCAGCTTAATGCGGAAGAAGAAAGCATATACCGCATAAACGGTCCTCTTGACCTTACCGTTTGTTTTGCGATAGGAGGTATACCCGGCTTTCCGGAGCTTTGCGATTTGCCCCTGCCGCCTATTCCGCGCCCCGAATTTAACGAAAGAAATATTTTTGATGTTATAAAAGACGGAGATCTGCTTTTACACCACCCCTATGACAGTTTTGATGCCGTTGTCAATTTTGTCAAGTCGGCTGCAAACGATCCCGATGTTCTTGCCATAAAACAGACTTTGTACCGTGTTTCGGGCAATTCGCCCATAATAGGCGCTCTTATACAGGCTGCCGAAAACGGGAAACAGGTAACTGCGCTTGTGGAATTAAAAGCACGTTTTGACGAAGAAAACAACATTATCTGGGCAAGGAAGCTTGAACGGGCAGGCTGTCACGTCATTTACGGTCTTGTCGGTCTTAAAACGCATTGTAAACTCTGTCTTGTCGTTCGTCAGGAGGAAGACGGCATTCGCCGTTACGTTCATCTCGGTACAGGCAATTACAATGACAAAACAGCCAAAATATATACCGATCTCGGCTTGTTTACGGCAAAAGAAAGCTATGCAAAGGATGTGTCCGCTCTTTTTAACGTATTGACGGGTTATTCGCGCGAATCGGGCTGGAGCCGTATAGCAGTTGCCCCGACAGGTCTTAGGCAGATGTTTTCCGCAGCCATAAAGCGTGAAACAGAAAACGCTTTAAATGGCAGACCGGCAAAAATAATTGCCAAAATGAACTCTCTTGTAGATGTAAAGATAATAGACCTTTTGTATGCCGCCTCCCGGGCGGGCGTCGAGATAAAGCTTATCGTGCGCGGTATATGCTGCCTGCGTTCCGGTGTTCCGGGTATAAGCGACAATATAACCGTTACAAGCATTGTGGGCAGATTTCTTGAACACAGCCGCATATATTATTTTGAAAACAACGACAGCCCCGTAATATATCTTTCCTCCGCCGATTGGATGCCGCGAAACCTTGACAGACGTGTCGAAGTTGCTTTTGAGATAGAGGACGAAAAACTTAAAGACAAGCTTCTTACTATCCTTGACACAACGCTGAAGGACACGACCCACGCAAGGATACAGCAGCCTAAAAGTATACGCTACAAACGCGTCGACAGGCGCGGGAAAGAGTCTATACACGCCCAAAGCGCCTTTTATGCCGCCGCCAAAAAATATGCCGAAGAATGCGCGACCGAAAATACAAAGGAGATATTCAAGCCCGTATTCGGCAATAATGAAATATAAAAAGCATCATGACCGTTAATTGCTTTGTACGGAAAACCGTTTTGCCGTAAAGGCGCGGTTTTCCGTTCGGTAAAAACGGTATGATGCTTTTATTGTAAAAAAGCCGGGCTGTAAGCCGAGTTCTGTATTTGATGTTCATCTGTCTAAGCCAATCGTCACCGAAGGGCTTCAGCGGTCGATTTATGGGATAAGACGAGCAATCCATGAATCCCAATGACCTTGCTGCAGGTGGGGTTTACAGAGCCGCCTTTGTTGCCAAAAGCGCGGTAAGCTCTTACCTTACCTTTCCACCCTTACCTGTAAAAACAGGCGGTTTATTTCTGTTGCACTATCCTTAGAGTCGCCTCCACCGGACGTTATCCGGCACCCTGCTCTGTGCAGCTCGGACTTTCCTCATGCCAAAAGCATGCGAACATCTGCCCGACTTTTTTATTTCTGTCAAAAATAATACTCATTCTTTAGTTTCTTCTTCGTTTTTTTCTTTTTTAACGGCTTTAACCGTCACAACGCGTTTATCCTCTATTTTTTCAACAATAAATGTATAATCGGCATATTCTATCACAATGTCTTCATACTCATCGGGGATATGACCCATCTGACCGACAATAAAGCCGCCAAGCGTATCATATTCCTCAACGGGCATCTCAATATCCAGTTCTTCGGCAACGTCCTCAAGGCTGGTCTTGCCCTCTATAAGCACCGAATTATCCTCCTGTACGGTTATTTCGGGTACTTCCTCCTCGTCATATTCGTCTTGTATGTTGCCCATTATCTCTTCTATAAGATCCTCCATTGTAACGATACCGGCAGTACCGCCGTATTCGTCAACAATAATGGACATATGGAATTTTTTTCTCTGCATTTCCGCAAAAAGTTCGTCGGTCTTTTTGTTGAACGGCACATACTCCGGTTCGCGCAAAAGGTCTTTCAGGTCAAAACCGTCATTTCCTCTGACAATAAGCGTTGTCATAAGGTCTTTGGTGTTAAGCACCCCGACTATATTATCGATATTTTCTTCATAGACAGGCAGACGGGAATATTTTTCCGCGGTTATTATCTGTATTATCTCATCAAGCGGTGTATTGACTTCCAAACCGACAATATCTTTGCGGTGAGTTGCTATCTCACCGACTATTTTATCGTCAAAATCGAAAATATTATTTATCATTTCCTTCTCAATTTCGTCTATCCCGCCGCTTTCACCGCCCGCATCTACCATTTTAAGTATCTCTCCCTCGCTGACTTCCTCATTTTCGGAGCTGTGGTCGCCAAAAATAAGCTCTATCAATTTATATGAAATATCCATAATAAACACGATAGGGAACAACACTACCGAAAGGAACTCCAGTATCCATACGCAGTTTATGACCAGCTTATCGGGATAAATATCCGCAAGATATTTAGGCAGAACTATACTTATAAAAGCAAATAAATAAATAAAGACTATAACAGCAACAACAGCCACCAATATACCCGAATTATCGTTTTCGAGCATAAGGTATCTTACCCAAGACGAAAGCCCGTATGCCATGATAACACCGGTAAGTATGCTGAATATTGCCGTAACAAAACCTGCTGTATTATTATATGTTTCTGATTTGTCAAGGGCGGCGTTCAGCTTTGCTTCCGTCACCTTGTCGGTATCGGAGATATACTTTGCTCTTTTCAGATCCAGAACTCTCAGCGCCGTAGAAACAGCCGTGACCCACCCTTTTAAAACTATTATAATAAACAATGCTATTATCTGCTGTATTAAAATTTTAAATGACCTCCAAATCAATTTCTGAAAAGCTGCTCAAACACAAGGTTCGGAAACTCGTACCTTATAGCCGTTTCCTTATCTCTTTGCAACTGTGCTTTCAGCTCGTCCATATTTGTAAACTTCTGCTCCGTCCTTATCCATTGATAAAGACCGACAAGCACTTCCGTTCCGTAAATTTCCTCGTCAAAATCTATTATATGCGTTTCGACCGTATGTAAATAGCTGTCAAATGTCGGATTGTTGCCTACATTTGTTATGCCCCTGTATACCTTGCCTTTTACATTGACAAGCGAAATATAAACTCCGTCCGCAGGAAGAAGTTTTTCAGCCGCAGGCACAAGATTTATAGTCGGAAAATTCATTTGCCGTCCGCGTTTTTCGCCCTCAATCACCGTGCTTATGATAAAATACGGTTTTTTGAGCATAGGTATCACATCGCTTAGTCTGCCGCTGTCTATAAGACCCCTTATACGGGTACTGCTCACACGCATATATCCAAAATTGACCGAGGGTATGCCTATAACTTCTATACCGCGTTTGGCGCCAAGCTCTTTAAGCATATCATAATTACCCGCTCTGTTTTTTCCGAAATTATAATTTTCCCCGACCACAAGAAATTTGCAATTTACTTTTTCTACAATAAAATCTACAAATTCTTCGGGTGAAAGATTGGCAAAATCACGGGTAAACGGATATTGCACCAGATAATCTATATCCATATTGCCAAGTACAAAACTTTTTTCTTTTGTGTCAAGCATCGTTTTAAAATCGCCCTTCTGCCCAAAAAAAGCTACGGGGTGAGGATAAAACGAAAACACTACCGTTTTCAGCCCTTTATTATTGTTTTTTATTGTTTCTATAAGTTTCTGATGTCCAAGATGTATACCGTCAAAGTTGCCAAGCGTTACGGCGGTCGGTTCGGTTATCTTAAAATTTTTATCATTATATATTATCAAGTTTTCACCTACTTTTTGTCAATATCTTGTGTGGCGTCAGCATAACATTATGTCGGGATATGCAAACCCGTCGCTTACTCTGTACAGCCCTGCAAGATGACCTTCTTTATCATAAAGTAAAACTTTGTCACCGTTTTCGATATTTGCTTTGTTGAATAAAAAGCCGATATTGATCTTATTGCCGTTGTAAAGATATTTGTTGGCTTTCGGGGCGACTTTTGAGGTCTTGCAGTCATCGCCGATAACGCTTTCTATCGGTATGATCACCTTATCCAAAGCCCCTTCATCCATATATGCCTTGAATTGTTCAACAGTAATGCTGTTTTCCGCATGAAATCTGCCGCTTCTTGTACGTACAAGCGCCGACATATGCGCTCCGCATCCCAATTTTTCACCAATATCTTTGCACAGTGTTCTTATGTATGTACCCTTTGAACACAACACCGTAAAACGCACTTTGTTATTTTCGGCAAATTCAATATCCGTTATATTATGTATTATTATACTGCGCGGTTTACGCTCTACTTCTTTGCCGTCGCGCGCAAGCTCGTATAACTTTCTGCCGCTGTGCTTGACTGCCGAATACATAGGCGGTATCTGTTCGGTTTCCCCTACAAAAGACAGAATTGCTTCTTTTATCTCGTTTTCCGAACAAGCCACATCTTTTTTTTCAAGTATCTCACCCGTATGATCTTCGGTATCCGTAGTGATGCCCAAGGTCATTTCCGCGCGGTATTCCTTTATATCGGCCGCTATCGTATCACACAGTTTCGTCGCTTTGCCTATGCATACGGGCAAGACCCCCTCCGCCTGCGGATCGAGCGTACCCGTATGCCCTGTTTTTATGCGGTTAAAAGCACGTCTTACTATATTCACAACATCATGTGAAGTATAGCCTTTTTCTTTATATATATTTACTATGCCGGATAAATTATCTTCTGTATTGTTAAACTCGTTTTTTATTTTTTCCACTTTTTTAATCCGTCCGCTATCAAATCAACAATTTTTTCGGATATTTCCTCTGCGCTGCCCTCACATGAAACACCGGCAGCAAGCGCATGACCTCCGCCGCCCAAGCCGACAACAATATCCGCTATGGGGAAACCTTTTGACCGCACGCTTGCTTTTGAGATATTATTCCCTCTCTCGGTCACAAGGACTGCGCATTCCGACACATCAAGATTTAAAAGAAAATCCACAATGCCGTCACAGTCTGCTGCCGTACAGCCACAACCCGATATTTCCTCGGCTGTCAGCGATGTGTAGCTGACATTATCCTTATGTTTTATTTTACTGAGAGCAATTCCAAACAATCTTGCCTGCGACAAAGTATGCTCGTAAAGCAATTTTGAATGTATGCCCGTGGTATCCACACCACCCTGCACAAGCATACCTGCTATCTCATGACAGCGCCTGCTTGTGCAGTTATGCTTGAAACCGCCCGTATCAAATACTATACCGCCATAGATATTTTCGGCTATATCAATATCGTTTTCCGCTTTAAATCCCATACCCGACAATATTTCGTATATTATTTCGCTTGCGGATGATGCCTGCGCATTAATGATATTATTATCGGCAAAGCCTGTATTTGTTTTATGATGATCTATGCAGTAGGTAACTTCAGCCCTGTCAAAAACCTCAGCTGCCTTACCAAGGCGCTGTTTGTCACCGCAGTCAACGGCAAAAAACAGTTTTGGAGATAACTCGTCAAGCTTGCCTTTATACCATAGTTCCGAGCCATGGAAAAAGCCGAATCTTTCGGGTATATCTTCCAACAGGATATGGGGCTTTTTACCGACTTTTTTCAAATAAAGACCAAATGCAAGCACCGACCCGACCGCATCGCCGTCGGGATTGACATGACCTGCGATATATATGTCGTCTGCATTTTTTATTGCATCGCCGATATTATTTTTATAAATATCATTCATCATTTTCACCTTTGCCTTCATTAATGGTTTTAATGATACTTTCTATTTTGAAACTGTATTCAAGGCTGTCATCAAGGATAAATTTTAATTCGGGTGTGATCCTCAGATTTATTCGGTTTGCGATCAGACTTCTTATAAAGCCCGACGCATTTCTCAACACCGAGATCACTTCGTTTTTCTTATTGTCGTCACCAAGTACACTCACATAGACCTTGCAATATTTAAGGTCATTTGTTGTTTCTACCTTCAGTACACTTGTAATGACACCCAAACGCGGGTCTTTAAGATCCGAACGGATTATCTCGGAGATCTCTTTTTGTATCTCGTCGTTTATCCGTATCATTCTGTTGCTGCCTTTTTTCATCAACGTTTTATTTCCTCCATAATATATGCTTCGACTTGGTCGCCTTCTTTTATATCGTTGAACTTATTGAACAGCAGACCGCACTCATAGCCGGAGTTTACCTCTTTTACATCGTCTTTGAAACGTCTTAATGTAGCAAGCTCACCGTCATAAACAACAATACCGTCCCTGACGATCCTTACCTTTGCATTGCGCACAAACTTACCGTCCGTCACATACGAACCACCGATGGTTCCCACGCCCGACGCTTTGAACAACTGTCTGATCTCTGCATGACCGATAACTTTTTCTTCATATATCGGGTCGAGCATACCTTTCATAGCTGCCGTTATATCTTCTATTGCATTGTAAATAACACGGTAAAGCCTTATATCGACTTTCTGATCGTCTGCAACGTTCTTTGCGGAAGATTCGGGTCTGACATTAAAGCCGATTATGATAGCATTTGATGCACTTGCGAGCATAACGTCGGATTCCGTAACAGCGCCGACACCGCCGTGTATGGTGCGGATGCGTACTTCCTCATTTGAAAGCTTTTCAAGAGAAGAACGCACAGCCTCTACAGAACCCTGAACATCGGCTTTTATAACGATATTCAGCTCTTTTATATTGCCGCTTTGTATCTGGCTGAACAGATCGTCAAGACTGACTTTTTGAGGCGTCTGTTTTATCATGCTTTCCCTATCTTTTGCAATAACGGATTCTGCGACCTGACGCGCGTGCTTTTCGTTCTGAGCAACATAGAACATATCGCCTGCGTGCGGTACTTCGTTAAGACCAAGCACCTCAACGGGTATCGACGGACCTGCTTTTTTCACTTTCTGTCCCTTATCGTTCATCATAGCGCGGATTCTGCCGTATGAGCCGCCTGCAACTATGGGATCACCGACATTAAGCGTACCGTCCTGTACAAGCACCGTAGCCACAGCGCCGCGGCCTTTGTCAAGCTGCGCCTCTATAATACTGCCCCTTGCGCGCTTATTCGGGTTTGCCTTTAACTCTTTGAGTTCTGCGACCAACAGTATCATTTCAAGCAATTGATCGATACCTTTTTTGCTCACTGCCGAAACGGGAACACAAATTGTATTTCCGCCCCAGTCCTCGGAAACAAGACCGTATTCCACAAGCTCCTGCTTAACTCTGTCGGGGTTCGCCGACGGTTTGTCTATCTTATTTATCGCAACTATTATTTCAACGCCCGCTGCTTTTGCGTGGTTTATAGCCTCTATTGTCTGCGGCATTACACCATCGTCCGCCGCAACCACAAGCACTGCTATATCCGTCACCTGCGCACCCCTCATTCTCATAGCTGTAAATGCTTCATGTCCGGGCGTATCAAGGAAAGTTATAGGTCTGTTATCTATCGCAACTGTATATGCGCCTATATGCTGTGTTATGCCGCCTGCTTCGTGAGAAGTGACGCTTGAATGTCTTATTGCGTCAAGAAGTGATGTTTTACCGTGGTCAACGTGACCCATAACAACAACAACGGGCGGTCTTTCTTTAAGGTCGGCGGGATCGTCCTCAACTTCCTTAAATTCTTCTTCAAGCAGGTCTATCTCTTCCGCTTTTTCGACTATAACATCAAAATCTTCGCATATCTGTTCGGCTGTTTCAAACTCTATCTCCTGGTTCATAGTCGCCATAACGCCTTTTTTCATAAGCGCCATAACTATCTCGGAACCCGATTTTCCGATTTTTTCCGCAAGCTCTTTTACGGTGATGGAATCGCCTATCTGTATAACTTTGATCTCGTCTTCCGCGCTTTCCTCTGCGATAGGCTGTTCAATTATAGGTTGTTTCTCTTTTTTCTTTTTATTCTTACGATTTTTCGGCTCGGTCTGCATGGGAGCAGGCTGCTGCTTAGGCTTACCGCCAAAAGGTCTTTCCTCGTTCTTATTTCTCTCCTGCTTTTTTTCCTGCTTTTTTTCAAGCCTTTTTAATCTGTCGTCATTTTTGGCAACGGGTTTTTCACCCTTGGTCTTGCTTGCCGAATTATCCCTCGGAATGCTTGTTCTGCCAACGCTCTTTTCTTTGACGGGTCTACTGCCGTTTCTGTTGGATGCGTTTTCTTTGCTTACAGGATTTTCTTTACCGTTGTTTCTCGGTCTGTTGTTCGGTTTTTCTTTTGCGGCAGTCTTTTCTTTATCGGCAGCGGTTTTCCGTGCTTCGGTCCTTTCCTTATTGTCGGCAGGTTTCGGGGCAGTTTTTTTCTTTGCAGCCGTAAATGTTTTTTTAGGTTCTTTCTTAGGCTCTTGCACTGTTTCGGTCTTTTTGCCGTAGATACCCCTTAATACCTTGACTGTCTTATCATCCACACCGCTCATGTGGTTTTTTACATCAACATCAAGTTCTATCAGCTTTTCAAGCAGTTCTCTGTTTGTAATATTAAATTCCTTTGCCAGTTCGTGTACTCGTAACTTAGACAAATCATCCACCTCCTATAAAAATCCATACCACGGCAGATATACCGTTCCGTGTGTATCCTGCAAGAGAATACTCGGCTTACGACAGAGGATCTTTGATAAGCTGAAATATCCTATCCGCAAAACTGCGGTTATCAACCACGGCAAGCACTGTACGGTTATATTTGCCTATGCAAGCGCTCAATTCCTCTTTTACGCCGTAAACAACAGCATTTACATTATAAAAATTTGCTTTATCGATAAATTTTTTCTTTGTGTTTTCCGAAGCGTCTTCGGCAATGATCACAAGAAGCGCTTTTTTTCTTTTAAGGGCAATGTTGACGCTTTCTTCGCCGCTAACAAGATCCCCCGCTCTTTGGCAAAACGAAAGCAAAGACGCCGTTTTTCTGTCAATTTGAGGCATTTTCCAGTTCCTCGCGCAATTGATCATACACTTCTTTCGGAACGGGACATTTGAACGAACGTTCAAGCCCTTTTGCCTTGCGGGCTTTTTCAAGGCACTGCATATCGGGGCATATATAAGCGCCTCTGCCTTGTTTTTTGCCCGTAAAATCAAGAGAAAATTCGCCTTCGTCATTTTTGACGACCCTTATAAGCTCTTTTTTGCTTTTCATTTCCTGACAGCCGGTACATTTCCTTAAAGGTATTTTACGCTTTATCATGATTCTTCCTCTGTATCTTCACGCTCTTCATCTTCGGCTGTTATCTCATCTTCCGTATCATCATATTCTTCGGTTTCTTCATACTCTTCGTATTCTTCTTCGTCATCGTCATATTCATCGTCTGCCTGTGACTGAGCTTTGATATCGACCTTCCAGCCCGTAAGTTTAGCCGCAAGGCGGACATTCTGACCCTCTTTGCCTATTGCAAGCGAAAGTTGACTGTCGGGAACAACGACCCTTGCCATATGTTCTTCCTCATCCGTTATTTTGACCGAAATAACATCTGCGGGGCTGAGCGCTGCAGAAATAAATTCCTCTATATCTTCGCTCCAAGGAACTATGTCTATCTTTTCGCCCTTCAGCTCGTTTACAACGGCATTTACACGTATACCGTTAGGTCCGACACAAGCTCCCACAGGATCGACATCGGGATTTTGCGAATATACGGCTATTTTCGTTCTTGAGCCTGCCTCTCTGGCGGTATTCTTTATCTCGACAATACCGTCGTGTACTTCGGGTACTTCCAGCTCGAAAAGACGCTTAACAAGCTCGTAATGTGTACGTGATACCGTTATTTTCGGTCCTTTTGTCGTCTGCTCTACTTTAACTATATATACTTTTATACGGTCGTTGAAATTATAAGTTTCACCCGGTATCTGCTCGTTATACGGCATCAGCGCTTCCGTTTTGCCAAGGCTTACGATAACGTTTTTCCTTTCGGTGCGCTGAACGATGGCGGTGTCTATATCTCTTTCTTTTGCAAGAAAAACATTGTATATTTTTTCTCTTTCCGCCTCTCTTATTTTCTGAACAACTACCTGTTTGGCGGTCTGTGCCGAAATTCGTCCGAAATTTTTCGGCGTTATCTCAAAATCTATGCTGTCGCCTATCTCATATGACGGATCTATCCGCCTTGCGTCCTCGATAGCTATTTCAAGAAAACGGTCATATTCCTCCTCAACAACTTCCTTTCGGGCAAATACCTTTATATCGCCTGTTTCTCTGTTTATATCGACGTGAACGTTCTCCGATGTACCGTAGTGTTTCTTGCAGGCAAACTCCAGAGAAGTTTCTATTGCCTCAAAAACGACCTCCTTATCGATCCCTTTTTCTTTTTCGATCAATTCCAATGCCTTGATCAATTCCCCGCTGTCCATTTTTCATTTGTCCTCCCAATTATATTAAAATTTTACCGCCAGTCTTGTCGAAGCGACTTCCTTTTTTTCAAAAGATAATTCTTTGCCGTCTGTATCTATAATTATTTTATCTCCATACAGACCCTTTAATATGCCGTTAAACTGTTTTGTTCCGTCAATTGCCTTAAAAAGCTTTACTTCGACCTCTCTGCCGCTGTATTTCACATATTCGTGTTCTCTTTTTAAGACCCTGTCTATACCCGGTGAGCTGACCTCAAGGATATAAGGCTTATCCGTAATGTCGTCCGAAAGTTTCGCATCCAAAGCACGGCTGACAATTTCACACTCGTCTATCGATACGCCCCCGTCTTTGTCTATATAAAGGCGCAGATAAAGATTCGGCCCTTCTTTCACAAATTCGCAGTCTACAAATTCCAGCCCGTTTTCACGCAAAATGTCTTCCGACAATTCCTCCGTCAGCTTTACGATCTCTTTTGCCTGCACCGTATCAGCCTCCCTTTCCGATTTTGCCTCAGCATAAAAGTAGAGTGGGCATAACCCACTCTACACTAAAACTTCACTAACAAAATTATTATACCACACAAATTATGGTATTGCAAGCCTTTTATTTAAAATAAGAAAATTTTTTTGTCTGCGTCGGCTCACATCGTTTTTTCCTTATTAAATAAAATATATTCTCAACCGACGGCAGTACTTTGTATCAACGCAGTGCTTCCCTCCGTTATGGTATTTTCTTGCACAGTAACCGTATTCCCCTCTACGGGAATAGTATTTTCATCAACATCGACTGCATTTTTATCGGGTAATTCGTCTATCACGGGTTCGGAGAACGTTTCGTTTTCGGATGTAAAATACACATCCGCCGAATCGTACGAGAACTTTATCCTGTCTTGATCAATAGGATTAACCCTTATTTTATATTCTGATGCCGTATAATCGCTTATATAAAGCTCGTTATTCTTTAAATGCAGCATAATATCCCTGAATTTTTCATAATCGCCGCCTGCGTCGTATCTTTCTTGAGGCATTCCCAGTAAATAAGCACTTATATTCATATTCGGATCGACGTGACTTCTTTTATATGCCTTTGTGATCTCGCCGAATTTTATATCGTTACACGAATATTTTACCTCAAGAACAAATGTGCCTTGCTGTATTTTATCATCGGCTTCCGTGACGGCATCGTGAGTTAAATATACCTCACCGCTTTCGGGGAAATAATATGTTCTCTCCGCAACCGACATGTCATCGGCTTTCACGGTTTTAAGCCCCATACATTCCATGAAAAATATTCCCGTTCCCACGCCCATAAGTATCAGCCCGACAATGCAGAACGACGCCATTTTTATATAAAAATTACTCATAATATGTTTCAATTTCGTTCTCCCCTTTCTTTTTTATAAATATAAGTTTTAATATGATCGCAAACATCGCTATTGAAAATATATTGAAACCAAAACAGCCTATGCTAAGCCCGACCACGGGATAACCCGCAAGCAGCGCAACGACCAGCGCGCCCATAGCCACAAGCGACACCATCAGTACAAATGCATACGGTATCATTATAGTAAAGATGATATATAATTTTATCAGAAATATCAAAACTTTTATTATAAGACCCATGGTATTGTTTTTTTCGTTTGCCATATTTTCACCCCTTTCTCTTTTGAAAATACTTTTGATCCCGGATACGGGTAAATTATACCTTATAACTCCATAACCTATACTTATTGCTGCGGTCACATATATCAATATGTATGACACCAAAAAGAACAGACTGACTATATGGTCGATACACAAAAACGACGGCAGATTTTCGTCTATGACCTCGCTTATCTCTATTGCAAAATCAAGCCCTATCGCAAAAAGCGCTATCGCTGCTATAACATACAAAGAAGTCTTTGCAAGCCAAATAACATTTTTCATTTTGAAAAAAGACACAAACGCACTTGACAATTTTTGCCTTACAGAACGTTTTGGGGAAAGGATATTATTTTGTTCATCGGTATTTCTGTAATTCGGGTCGATGTTATATGCCATAAGTATTTCGTCAACAAAGGTATCTATATCGCCAAGGCTTGCCACAGCCTCGGTCTCGGTCATACCCTCCGACAGCTTATTTTCTATATGTTGAGAATACTCCTGCTCTATATCCTCCCTTTCTTTTTTATTAAGTACGGAAAGCCTGTTCTCAAGATAATTTAAAAATTCGTTTTTAGTCATCGCCGGATTCACTCTCCTTTATAAATTTTTCAACTTTGTTATAAAACTGTTCCCATTCCGCTTTGAGATTGTCTTTGTATATTTTTCCGCTCAAAGTCAGATGATAATATTTTCTCGGCGGCCCTTCCGTGGATTCTTTTAGATATGTTTCGAAATAATGCTCGTTTGTGAGCCGTTTCAGCAACGGATATATCGTACCCTCGTTTACGTCTATTACCTTTGATACTTCCGATACAAGCTCATACCCGTACATATCACGCCCGGTTACGGATATAAGCACAACAAGTTCCAATATCCCTTTTTTAAACTGCGGATTCAAGTACATCACCCCTTTCAATATTATATTACACCAACTACTATGTTTTGTCAAGTACCAAAAAATAAATAATAGTGATTTTTACAAAATTTGTCTGCCGATGCCTTTATCAAGACCCCTTTGAGAACAGCCAAAAGCCCTTATTTTCGTCTTAATGTATAAAAAATTATGTTGACAGCGATAATATTAAAGAGTATAGTTTAAATATAGAGCAAAACAAAAGCAGGTGAATATATGAAGGCTGACATAGCAATAATAGGCACGGATCCTGCGGGTATCTCGGCTACGGTCGCTGCCGTGCAGCGCGGTTTCATTACAAACAGAGAACTTTTTAGTCAAAACCTATTGAAAAAATTTTCCTTGTATGCTATGATGATTTCAAGGAGGTTATCCAAAGATGATTTCAAAACTTGCAAAAAGCACAGAACACTTTTTTGCGATCCTGATGAAAAAGGAGCGTTTCATGATACCTCTGATTATCGCCGATATTATTCTTATTCCATCAATTATGTTTCAGTTATCTCCTCAAGAATTTGATTTTATTTTTCAAGTTTCTTTTTTTAAATATTTATTAATTATTGGGGAATTTATTTTGACGGTTATTTTTACGTTTTGTAAACCATCATTCTGGATAATTGTTTTCGTCATGTATTATTTAATCTGTTTAATATATGCGATCAAAACAAAGCTAACCAAAAAATCAATTGTTTTCTTGACAATACTTTGTTTGATCAATATATATGGTAACATTTCAGCTTATGAACTAATGGATGCACTTGCAAGTATATAGAAATATGATAAGCAATTCAAATTAACTATGCGGCAGGAGAAGGCAATATTACAGCGCTTTCGGCTGTTTCATATACAGATAAGGAGAACGAAAAATGATAAACAAAATCACAAACAACGACCTTAGCGCCGCAAAGGCGGCAAAAACGGCAATTATTGATTTTTCCGCCCAATGGTGCGGACCTTGTAAAATGCTTGAACCTGTTTTTGAGCAGCTTTCGTCGGAAATAGATGACGCAGAGTTTTTCAGCGCAGACGTAGACCTTAACCCGACCGCCGCTGCGGAATATAATGTAATGAGCATACCAAACATAGTATTGCTCAAAAACGGTGAATTTGCCGACAGCCAGATAGGGTTTTCGTCAAAAGATATGCTGAAAAACTGGATAAACGAAAACCTTGCAAAATAATTTTTAATATTTCGGAGGAAAGCAAATGACAGTAAAAGATGAAGTTAAAAAAATGAAACTTGCAGCGCCGCTCTTTGCCGCGACCTCTGCCGAGGACAGGAACAAGGCATTAACAGCCGTTTCACAGGCTCTCAAAGCAAACTCGGAAGAGATTTTCAAAGCAAATGCGCTTGATATTACAAATGCCGAAAAAAACAATATTTCTTCGGCGGTATTAAAAAGGCTGAAGTTTGACGAAAAAAAACTTGCGGATGTAACGGCAGGCATCGAGCAGCTCATATCCCTGCCCGACCCCATTGGCAAGATCACACTTGCAAGGAAACTTGACGAGGAACTTACCCTTTACAGGACCACCTGCCCTATCGGTGTGATAGGCGTTATTTTTGAGGCACGCCCCGATGCGCTTGTACAAATTTCGACACTTTGCCTTAAAAGCGGCAACTGCGCCGTACTCAAAGGCGGTAAAGAAACAGAAAACACCAACAAAGCGCTTTTTACGCTTATTAAAAATGCCGCAATAAATTCGGGTCTGCCCGAAGGTATACTCTTACAGGCAAATCTCCACAGTGAGATAGACGAACTTCTGCAATGCCACGAAGATGTAGACCTTCTTATACCAAGGGGTTCAAACAGTTTTGTAAAATATATAATGGATAATACAAAAATACCCGTTATGGGGCATGCCGACGGTATTTGCCATATATATGTTGACAAGCAATATGACAAAGATACCGCAATTTCGGTCATAATAGATGCAAAAACGCAATATACGGCTGCCTGCAACGCTGTTGAAACAATACTTGTACATAAGGATATTGCAGGGGAATTTCTGCCCCTGCTTAAAAAAGCTGCCGATGATTCCGGCATAGAACTGCGCGGTACAGCCGATGCAGGCAGGATAATAGACCTGAAAGTTATCGACGAAACGGAATTTAAGGAATATCTTGAGCTTATAATGTCAATAAAAATCGTAGACAATATCGACGAAGCTATCGACCATATAAATAAATACGGCTCACACCATACCGACAGCATAATCACGACCGATGACAATGCCGCCGACAAATTTTTGCAGGTCGTTGACTCGGCAGGCGTATACCGCAACTGCTCTACACGGTTTGCAGACGGTTTCCGTTACGGCTTTGGCGCAGAAGTGGGCATCTCCACGGGCAAGATACATGCCAGAGGTCCTGTTGGGTTGGAAGGACTTGTTACATATAAATACAAACTCATTGGCAACGGACATATTGTCGGCGACTACGCGTCCGGCAAACGCAGTTTTCATTTTAAAGAACTCTGATATTTTCGGAAAGAACGGTGATACAAGATGTGTGTTGCAATAATAGGACGTATTTGCAAACTTGATAATAAAACCGCCGTTGTAGATTATCACGGCAACAAAGTAAACGTCAGCACGGGACTTTTGAATGTAAATATCGGCGATCACGTGCTTGTTCACGCAGGCTGTGCAATACAAAAAGTTTCCGAAGAAGAATACGATATAATGAACGAGATAATGAACGAAATGGATCGATAAGCACTTACATTTTCCCAAAAAGCCGAAATTATTACATTTTAATTAAAATTCCCTAACATTAATGATTTTACAGTCAAACTATGTTATAATAATTTTGCTTTGAATAATTTTAATGACGAAAGGAAAATGTGGATATGAAACGGTTCGGAATAACTGCCGTTTTTACGGCTGCATTGTTCACAATGACGTTTGGCGGCGTATGCGTCCGTGCCGAACGGGGCAACTATATCAGTATGGAGCTTGTTTATGACGGTTCAACGCATCATTACAATGCCGAAGAAATTAAACTTAAAATAAACGGCAGAGAGCCCAAGGCACTCCCAATGCCGCCGATACTGTTAAACGACTATACGCTTGTACCCGCGCGTGAGGTATTTGAAAATTTAGGAGCAACAGTCAACTGGTCTCCCGACAACCGCGAGGTCAGAGTACTTCATGACGGCACGGACGTTGTTATAAAAATAGATTCTTCTTTTGCCACCGTAAACGGTGATACACAGGAAATGGATATACCCGCAAAAATCATAAACGATAAGACGATGATCCCTTTGCGCTTTGTTTCACAGGCAATAAATAAAGATGTCGGCTGGGATGCTTTGACACGTACTGTATCCGTTGACGACAAACCGATAACTGCCACTGCGGCGGAAACCACGACCGAAACGACCACAGAAACCACTACCGCAGCTGTCGAAACAACCACTGTCGCACCTGTTACGGATAAGCAGCAAAATATAAGCTCTATATCACATATCAAAGGTCTTGGGGTGGACATGATAGAAATAAACGGTGATGACTATGCACCATCGGCAGATCTGACAAAATCTTCCGACAGCACTCTTTTGACGATAGATATACCAAACAGCACTCTCACAGCCGAAAAAAAAGATTTCGGCGACGGTATATTTGTTAAAAAGGGTTATTATTATCAGCTTTCGCAGAAAATAGTACGTATAACCGTCGAGCTTTCGGCAAATGTCGGCTGCAATGTTACAAAAACGGATAATACAACGACCGTTATCCTCAGCGAATACAACGGCACAGACTTTATAGATAAAGCAGATAACAACAACCCGGATGTGCAGGATTACAGCTATGTAGGGAACAGCTATTCTTTCGAGGGCAACAAGCTTATAATAAGTGACCCGGATCAAAAAATTGATTTTGAAAGAGTACAGTATAATGACAATTATCTGCAAGGTGAAATGGTCTTGACCATACCTGCCGACCTGACTTCCGCGCTTACCGATACCTCATTTAAAGTCGGCAATGACGATATAGACAGCGTAGATATTTCATGCACACCGTATAACACCGTTATCACCGTTCATGAAAACCGTATACTTGCCGTAAAAACCGAATCGGCAGGCAATTACAAGGTATTTGATCTTGTAAGACCCAAAGAAGTAT
>CANRCU010000015.1 GCA_947629215.1 uncultured Clostridia bacterium | reverse complement strand
TTTTAAAAGGCTGTTGCGTGAACTATTTGGAAGAAGGTCAAAACCAGATACAGAAAACTAAGAAGCCTAAATATGCCCGAATGGGTAGTGCGCGAAATGGCAAACTGCCGAAAAGGAATTTGGAGAGCAGCGAAAATCAATGAATCTACAGCTCTGCTCTTATTTTTTGTATAAATTTTTCCGCAGGCTTTGTAAGCACCCTGTATTTTTTCCATATTATGCTCATACCGTCTTTCATTTCGGGAGAGAGTGGGCGGAAACAAAGTCTGCTTTCGCCCGAGGTGTTTATTATTTTGTCAAGACCTATGGCATAGCCAAGCCCCTCTTCCACCATGAGCGAGGCGTTGAATATAAGGTTGTATGTTCCTACTATATAAAGCTCGGATATATCTTTACCCATCCATTTTGCGAGGGTGCCGTTATCTCCCTGCTGTGATATTATAAGCGGCTTGTCCCACATATCCTTGGGCGAGATACTTGTTTTTTCCGCAAGAGGCGAAGTCTTTTTCATCAGCACTCCCCAGCTGTCCTTAAAAGGCAGCTCCAATGAATTGAATCTTGTATTGTCGACAGAGCCGAATACCAATCCGAAATCAATAAGTCCCTTTTCAAGCTGTTCCGTTACAAATTCGGAGTTGCCGCTGGATATATGAAAATGTATGCCCGAATATTCTTCACGCAGTTTTTTTGCTGCGCCTGCTATAAAACGCACCGCATCGGTCTCTCCCGTGCCTATATGCACGTCGCCCACTATATATCGGTCGGAGAGAGCTATCTCTTTTTCTGTTTTTTCCACAAGACTAAGTATTTCTTCGGCACGTTTTCTGAGTATCAATCCCTCATCTGTGAGAGTGACCTTTCGTGAGCCTTTTGTTCCCCTTATAAGAAGCTGTTTGCCAAGCTCTTTTTCAAGCGCCTTCAGTTGTGTCGAGAGTGTGGGCTGAGAAAGATGTAAAGTTTCAGCCGCTCTTATTATGCTTTGTTCTCTTGCCACCGCCAAAAAATACTGCAATACTCTCAGTTCCATATCATCACTCCTTTTATTTTTATGTTAACACAAATTTCAATAGTTTTCAACTATACAAATCTATTATTTATAAATATTTGCTATTCTTATTTTTTTGTATTATAATAAAATTACGGTAGTGATAAGTATGACTGATATTATGCGGTATTATTCGCTTGAAGATTTGGGCTGTAGTCAGGAAGGACAGACAAAAAGTATTATGAGGAGGTCATAAAATGAAAAAGAAAATTACGTTGGCAATAGCAAGTATGATTACGATTTCTTCATTGGCTGTTTCCGTAAATGCAAAGGAAGTTACATTGCAGATAGGAAATAGCACGGCAACATCGGACGGAAAAGCAGCAGAGCCTAAAGAATTGTATGTTGTTCCCGGTGCAATGCATATTGATCTGTATGATGATGTATCTAAAATACCTTTTAATAAGATAGAAGATTTCTTCAATAAAAATTTGAAATGATACACCTTTATATTAAATTTATGGCTCTTTGTATCTTCTTGACAAGGCGCATGAAGGCGAAAGGTAGAGTATTTTGTATACAGGCTTGCAGACAATGAATGGATTTTTTGTGAAACGGAGGTTATAATATGAATATTATCACGGAAAAAATATTTGATGAGGAAAGAGCGCTTTACGAAAGTCACGGCATAACGCTTGAAAACTGCCGTTTTGAAGGTCCTGCCGACGGAGAGAGCGCATTAAAAGAAAGCAGCGATATAACGGTCAAAAACTGTTATTTTGACCTTCGCTATCCTTTCTGGCACGATAAGGGCGTTAAAATAAGTGATTCCGAGCTTACCTCAAATTGCAGAGCCGCTTTGTGGTACTCCGAAGATATAGAAATAGAAAACAGCAGACTTCACGGCATAAAAGCGCTGCGAGAATGCAGCAATATCGAAATAAAGGATTGCGATATAATATCTTCGGAATTCGGCTGGTCTGCAAAAAATGTAAAAATGGAGAACACGAGCGCCCGTAGCGAATATTTTATGATGCGTTCCGAAAACCTAAATTTCGTTAATGTCGATTTCAAGGGTAAATATTCGTTTCAATATATAAATAATGCCGTTTTTGAAAACTGCGTTTTCGATACCAAGGACGCCTTTTGGCACGGTAGGAACATAACCGTCAGAAACAGCGTCATAAAGGGCGAATATCTTGCGTGGTACTCCGAGGGACTGACTCTTATAAACTGCAAAATATCGGGTACTCAGCCGTTTTGCTATTGTAAAGCCCTAAAGCTTATAGACTGCGAGATGACGGATACAGACCTTGCGTTTGAGAGATCCTGCGTGGAGGCAACGCTCACAACAAAGATAGACAGCATAAAAAATCCGCTTGAAGGGCATATATATGTACCCGAATTCGGCGAACTTATAATGGATGACAAGAATGCAAAGTGTATGGTGATAGCGGGCAGAAAAGTGTTCTGCAATTGCCATACCTGCGTATGATAAAAGGAGAAAAGTTATGAAAGCATTGTTATTTTGCGCGTCTGCCGTTGCGGCTCTAATGGCATCCGCAGGCTGCGCAGGCATAAAGACAACGCAGGAAAGCAAAGCATATGTCGAAATGACCGAGGAAACGAAAAGCGTATCCGAAAACAAAGAGGAGGTAAACACAGATATGAAAATGACTGTAAAAGCAGGCGATGCAACATTTACGGCAACTCTTGAAAACAATTCCTCCGTTGAGGCATTGAAGGAAATGATGAAGGATAAACCGCTCACTCTTGATATGAGTGATTATGCAAATATGGAAAAAGGCGCAGACCTTGGCAGAACACTTCCTCAGAACAATGTGCAAATGAACACGAAACCCGGAGATATAATTCTGTATCAGGGTAGGACTCTTGTTATATATTACGACACAAATTCGTGGAGCCTCACGCCCATAGGCAGGATAGAGAATGCAGATGCCGACAGTCTTAAAAAAGCTCTTGGCAGCGAAAATGTCACCGTTGAATTTTCACTCGATACAGAATAAAGAAAAGTCCGTTTTGTTGATGCAAAACGGACTTTTTTTACCGACAAGTAAGTCGGGCGGAGAGATTTTGCTGTTGTGTTCTGTAAAGGTTTTGTCGGAAGCTGTTGGTTATGAACACAAATCGTACTCGGAACGGTCTTTACCGGCAACAGATTTAAACGTTATGTTCCGGATAAAAAAATAATGGATGATATGCAAGAAAAAATTAACAATTTTAACAAAAAATACGTATAATAAAATATCAAATCTTTTTTTGAATTGTTAAAAGTGTTCAAAATAGATGTACGGATGAGTATAATATTAATAAAAAAACACTCTAATTGTAAATTTTTTGTAAATTTTAATTATTTTATTTGTAAAAAATAAAAAAACATAAAAAAATTTTGATAAAATTTAAAAAAAATATGTACATTTTCATAAATTTATGTTAAAATATAAGCAGTAATTAATGCCTATTGCTGCGGTCAATACCGTAAACCACAGCGGGAAGGGCTGATAATGCCGTGTTGCAGCGGGTTTCCGGATGGGGGACAAAGTATGTCCGGGTATCTGTGTGCATTGTGCGTCCGTGATATGATAGATCAAGGGAGCAGATATAAATCGGCGCGTCGCCCGTATGCTGTCAAGCGATCGGGCGGGCAAATTGCAAATAAAATTTAAAGAAAGTGAGAACGAGGGGGGAAATTATGCCAAAATTCAAGTATACCGCTATTGATGCGGAAGGTAAAAATGTAAAAGGTACATTATTTGCCACGAGTATGGCAGAATTTAACGCTACACTGAAGCAGAAAAACGAATATGTGCTTACAGTGCAGGAGATCAAAGATGCGGACACAAGATCCTACGCAAATGCCAATGCTATAAAGATAAAAGAGTTGTCTATTCTGTGTAAGCAGTTTGCAACTATGCTTAGCTCCGGTATTACGATAATCAAGTGTCTGGACGTTCTTTATCAGCAGCAGGAGAAGAAAAGGCTCAAAGATATACTGCTGAAGGTTTACGAGCAGGTACAGGTAGGTAAAAGCTTGTCAAAGGCTATGGCATCTACCGAAGGTGCGTTTCCCAACTTTATGGTAAGTATGATCGAGGCCGGCGAGATGTCGGGTTCTATTGACCTTATCATGAACAAACTTGCTCTTCATTACGAAAAGCAGGTCAAGATCAAAAGTAAGGTATCGTCGGCGATGGTCTATCCTATAATATTGATTATAGTGTGTGTATTGGTCGTTTCCGGTCTGTTTATTTTTGTTATACCAAGCCTTATGGGTATGTTCGGCGACAGGGAAAGTCTGCCGGCAATAACTCAGTTCCTTATGGCGGCTTCGGATTTTATGGTGCAGAGATGGTATGTTCTGCTTATCGGTATTATTGCCTTTATAGTTCTTGTCGGTGCGTTTAAGAACACGCGTTTTGTCAAGAATATAATAGACCATGTAAAGCTGTTTACACCGGGTATCGGCAAGCTCTATGCCGTAATCATGTCATCCAACTTCTGCAGCACTATGTATGCGGTTTTCTCAAGCGGTATGACGCTGCTTACATCGCTTGAACTTACGACAAACGTTCTTGACAATGTTGTTGTGCATGACAGGATGTCGATAGTTATGGATGAGATCCGCGCCGGTGGTGCATTGTCAAATTCCTTACATAAAACACAGTTGTTCCCGAACATGATGGTGACCATGGTCAGCGTTGGTGAAGAGTCGGGTTCGCTTGATGATGTGCTTGGCAAGACAGCTGATTTCTACGAAATGGAAGCAGATGACGCTATACAGAAACTGGTATCTATACTTGAGCCTGTTATGATACTTATTATGGGCGGTCTTATAGGTACTGTCATTCTTGGTATCATGATGCCTCTGTTTGGTATGTACGGTAATGTTGAGTCGGCTTCGGGCGGTCTTGAAGGCTAATAATAAAAGAAGGGATGAAAAGTAAATGGCAAAAAAAGAATCTAAAGGCAATCAGATAGCTGTTGATATAGGCAGCAAGACGATAAAAGTAGTCAGGGGCAGCGCCGATAAGAGCGGCCATATCAAGATAACCGATGTTGTTATCGAATCCACCCCCGAGGCTTGTATGGATAACGGTTACATCAAAAGTCAGATGGATTTGGGTCCGTTTCTCAACGGTCTTTTCGGCAAGAACGGTATGAGCAAATGTTCATGTAATGTTGTTGCCAGAAGTACCGAGATAGTTGCAAGAGAAATTTCCGTTCCCGCTATCAAAGGACCTAAACTTGGCAAAATGATAAGAAACGAAGTTGTAACAACTTTCGGTAATACGGCAGATTACTTCACCGATTATTCAATAATCGGTGAGGCGACCGAGGATTATTCAAAAATTTATAAGATAATGGCTTATGCAGCGCCAAAAGATATGGTCGTATCATATCAGGACGTATTAAAGACCGGCGACGTTAAGCCCGTTACATTCGATCCTCACAGGAATGTTGTTTTCAAACTGCTTGCGAACCCCGATCTTAAAATAAATCAGGAGAGCGTAAAAGATAAAGTAATGATTTTTGTCGACCTTGGCGGTACATATATGGATATAGACCTTATCGCCGACGGTACAAGCATATTCAAGCGTACACTCTCCATTGCGGAAGACCTTGAGCTGAGCGCCGACTATAATACGGGCGAAAGCGATTATCTTGACGATCAGGCAAGCGAATATGCAAGTTACGGCGGCTACGAGGGCGGCTATAACGGCAGCGACGACCTTGATGATTATATGTACTCATCAAGCTCGAGAGAGCAGATCTCGCCTATATTTACAAAAGTAAATGAAGAGCTTTACAAAATGATGCAATTCTCCGCAACAAGACAGGGCGGCAAACCGGTCAACCAGATTTACCTTTATGGCGGCAATTCGTCTATAAACGGTATAGATCAGTATCTTTCAACAGTGCTTGGCGTTAAGGTCGAAAAAATCTTCTCACTGTCAAGCATAGAGGTTGCATCCGATATAAATCTTTCGGAAATTATCACTGCTGCGGGCAGTCTTATAAGAAGGTGAGGTTTGAGATATGTTAAAACGCGATATTAACTTTTTTGACGTTATCGGTCAGGATTCAAGCGGTTTTGCGATAAACTTTGAAAAAACGCTGAAAGTATGTCTTATTATTTTCGCAGCCATTGCCATAATCGTGCTTGGTCTTATGAGCATGGTAAACGGCGGTCAGAAACTTAAAATAAGCTCTCTTGAAAATAAGATAGCTGCTATGGAAGAACAGCTTAAAGTTGTTGAAGAACTCAAGAAAGAGGCTGAGGGTCTTCAGATGGATATAGACACTTTCAACCAGTCTGTTGCAGAGTTTGACCAGCAGGCAAGGCTTACGACCGATGATATCCAGAAAATTGCTGCTGCTATGCCTAACACGGTCACATTGACCAGCTTTACATATTCGAGCGGTGCTGTTTCGTTGACATGTACGGGTACAAGCGAACTTGCCATTGCCGATTATGCAAATGCTCTCAGAAATTCGCAGACAAAGAACCCCGAGCCTACAGGCGAGGATGATTACTACATCAAAGATTTTGATGATGTAACATACAACGGTGTAAGCAAATCGGGCGATAATGTATATAATGCAATTGTTACCGTACAGCTTAAATCAAGAGAAGTTCCCGAAGAGGAAGTACCGGCCGAGGGCGAAGGCGAAGAGGCAACAGAGGAAGGAGCTGAAAGCTGATCATGAGTAAATTAGGTAATAAAGAAACTATCCTTATTTTGGTCGTTATTAACTTTATGTGCTATTATCTGCTGTTTATGATGGGTGTCAATCCTATCAAGGCAACTATACAAGAGAATAAAACACAGATCGAAACTTTGCAGGCAGAATATGACGAAAAGAAAGAGATCGTTGATTCCGAGCAACAGTACAGAGATGATATTGAAAGACTTAAAGCGGAAAAAGTTGAGCTTTTTGCAACAGGTTTCCCGAATACCAATCCCGAAAGCCTTCATGCTTTCATGAATAAGGAATTACAGGCAAACAGTGTTACAATATCAAACATCAATATCGCACAAGCGCCGAGGAAAGTCAATGCCGATGGCGGCGAGAGAGAAACGGGTATTTTTGACAATACTATAACAATAGTTGCAACAGGCGGTTATTCAAATGTGACAAAGTTTATAGAAACTGTCGAAAATCTTGAAAAGACCAGTCTTTTGACATCTCTCAGTCTTTCGGGCAATGCGGCCGAAATGCAGACAAATATACAATACAGTTTCTTATCGGCAGATAAGACCGAAACACCCGATGACATCTTCGATCATCAGTTTGGTCAGGCAGCCGGTAACTCTGCATTGTTCAAGTAATAAAAGGGGGAGGATATTACTATGCTCAAAAAATATATGAAAGATGAAGGCGGTAATGCGCTGATGATCACTTTGATGGTCATGGTCGTTGTTATGATTTTGTGTTCGTCTTTTATAAGCAATGTTACACGGTCAACAAGGATAGACCTTGATGCAACAGCATCGGACGAAGCATATCTTGTTGCAAAATCCGGCATGCGTTTCCTTGAGGAAACTATTGCTTCTAAAAATCTTACAGGTACGCAGGTACTTGCTGCCTATGGTGTCGGCAAAAATGCCAGGATAGATTTTGGTGATGCCGATATTAACGCCGATGCCGCAAACCCACAGAATTATTGTGAGGTATATGCTGAAAAGATAGCGGGTTCAACTGACGAATATAACCTTGTTGTTGAAGGTCACAGCGGCAATAAGAAGTATAAACTTTATAAGGCAAATACTTATCCCGAGACCACAACCGAAACTACAACGATTGCCACATGTAACGGTGCGCCCAAAAAAGCAGCGCTTACCATAACAGGTAACCCCGGTAAGCTGCAGTCCGGTATTATGGGCGGTCTTACTTACTACAATACATCTCCCGGCGATTATGTTGAGATCGCAGAAGGTGACGGTACATCTACAGCTAAGTTGGCATTAAGATCAAGTCTTGTTTACCAGAACACAAACTCGGGCGGTTATAAATCCGTATTTTGTTTGGGTACTATATATCCTGTGAATGCCGGGTTTAAAGTTACGGGCGACGTGTATGCCAATGATATTGACTTTTTCTTTGCTACAAACCTTACGGGTAATGTTTATGCCTGCAACAAAATGTATATTTATGGTAACCAGAGCAATACACAGTATAATTCACTGTTCTCCGGCGGGGACATGTTTCTTTCCAATAAGATGACTGTAAACGGTAACCTTGTTTGCGGAAACGACTGCTATCTTGGTATGGCAACACCCGACAGCAATTCGCCTGCATATGAAAATATCGGCAATGGTTACGGAAAAGCAAAAGGCGATTACGGCGATATAAACCCGACTATGCATATCAACGGTAGTGTATATGTAAAAGGCGATCTTTATATAAACTATCTCAATGCATCCGATATTAATATCAACGGTAATGTGTTTGTTGGCGGTAATATTTATATTTGCAAGAACGGAAGTACGGTAGTGACCGGTCCTTCATGGGGAAGCGGCGCAATATACAGTTCCGCAAACTCGGCTCAGAACAATAACGAGATAATCAAAGGCGAGATATACAGCCGTGCAGGTGCCGGAAGGCATGATTCAAGATACGACGATATGGGTTATGCTCTTGAAACGCTTAAAATGATTTTTGGTTCCGATCTTGGCGAAACACGTGCAGATATATATAAGGAAGAGATACTTGCAGAACTTGGAACGGACGGAGCTCCGAATATCCCTATAACAAACTGGCCGTTGGATATGGCTTATGAATCCATAAAATACAACAGTATTGATGCTATACCAAATAAGCAGGTCATAAACGGCAAGACGGTATATTATATAGATCAAAGCTGTACTATCAATTTTAAACTGAGCGAACAGCTTACAGAGGATAAAATTATCTGCTTGGATGCCGACGGTTCGAGCGGCAGAAAGAAAGTAGACGTATGTTTTGTAGATAAAGACGCATGTGATTTTTATACAAATAATGATGCAAAAGCCGGTAAATTCTGGATAAACGACCATAATCATACAGGTCTTATAAGAATATTCCTTGGCAAGGATGTGAAGGTGGGTATAAACGGTCAGATAGATACCAATGCCGAAACGGGTAAATGGACATTCAACCCGCTTGTCGGCGGTTCGTTCGATTATCAGTATGTGCCTAACTTCTACGTATTCTCGCTTCAGCCAAGCAGCAGCCCTGCCGAGATAAATGGCGGTCACGGTTTCGGACGTATGAATGCGCATGAAAGTTTCCCTGGATATTGGCTTACACCGGGTCTGCATACTACCTTGCATAACAGCGGCGGTTTCACCGGTTCGGACGAATCTGAAATAACTGCCGATAACAGTCCGTTTTTCCATGGTATGGTTGCATTAAGCGAAATATCCTCGGAGGAAATAGACGCTACAATGATAGTTTACTTTGATCCCAACACTGCTGCCAACCAGCAGTGGACCTATGAAGATGCGTGCGGTGAAGAGTACAAAGAGCTTACATCAGATTGATCTGAAAGGGGGCAATAATATGAAATTTTCAAAAAAACATAAAGTTTTTGCTTCAAAAAACCTTAAATCGGATCAAAGGGGCTTTTCGCTTGTTGAACTTATTATTTCTGCGGCTTTGCTGACGATAATTGCTTCAGCGTTTGCATCGGCAACTTTAGGCAGTTCAAAAAATGTGGAGGAGAACAGGGAAAGGCAAAAATTAAGAGCAGAAGCTATCGGTAATATAGACAAAAGGATAAGCAAGACCAAACTTGTTACCGGTGAAGAAATAAACTCGGATGTTGCAGGTATCGAGCTTGTCAATATAAATTCATCGGGTGGTCAGATCAAGCTGACCACAGACGGTGATGCTGTCGGTGAAAGAACAGAAGATTGCTATATAGTCAAGTCCATTACACAAAATGACGAAAACAAAAACAATATATACAGAGCTTATGTGGCTAAAACAGACTAAAGGGGGAAGCTGTAATGGAGAAATTTTCAAAAAATCAAAAAGGCTTTACTCTTGTTGAGTTGTTGGTTGCAGGTATGATTTTGTGTATAGTTCTTACGTCGGTCTATGCCTTTCTGAACGCCAGTTCAAAAGTCAGCGTTTCTATAAACGACCACGCAAGGCGTGAGAATGAGTTGGTAAACGTTACCGAAGCTGTTCGTGCTACGCTTGCCAATGCGCAGGAAGTACACCTTATCAGTCAGGCAGGTCTGGCTCAGGCTAACCGCCGAGATGGATATATGTATCTTTTCTGTGACGGCGACGGCGGCTTGAAAATGTATAACGGCACAAACCCCACACCCTCGTCGGGCGTGGGCTGTGGTCTGAGAAATGAAAAAATAATAGTAACATTCTCGGCTTCCGATTCGGAAAATTTAAAGTCGCTTAATTACAATGTTTATCTTTATCCGACGGATAACTTGGATAGCGGCGCTTTAGATGCAATAAAAAATTTTAACGGTATCTATACCACAGACCTTGGGGAAAAGCTTAATGCTGTAAATACCGATTATTTTGCAAAAAGCAATATTTCTTTCCATAACTGTGAAGAACTGACTTGTGATTATAATAATCTGGATGTCGATCCATATCTCAGAGATGCGGATGGTAATATGGTGACGGATCCGGCGACAGGTTCTCCTGTTCTTAAAGAAGATTTGTTGTATGCTTGTGCCATTGAATTTAAAGACCCACAGGCGGCAGGTGTTATCGAGGGCGGCGACCTTGGCGGTGTAAGCACCACTACCAACGAAAGCGATTCCTCAACATCGACCGAAAGTACGACCGAAACTTCTACGGAGTCTACGGAATCTACGACCGAGATGTTCACATATTATCTTGATACAGATCCTCCGCAGAGTCTTGACGGCGGCAAGCATATGAGATATAAGATAATTATAATAAATCACTTAGTGCCGAAATTCAACGATGACGGTGTAAGGTATGGTTATTCGCTTGATATTCCCGTAGATCCCGCCGCAAGTATAAGAAGTGTGGCAGCGTTCCCCGCTGCGGCAACATATACGCCGGGCAGTTCTGCCATAAAAGTTCATAGCGGTACAAGGTTTGCGCCGCAAGCGGCGGAATACTATGAATATGTGGATGTTTACTATAATGTGCCGGAGGCAAAACTGAGCGTAGATACGAGCGGTATACACCAAAGCGATGACGCCATAACCGGTCAGATAGTTTTGAAGAATGTCGGTTCTCTTGCCGGCGATAATATGACATGGGATGCAACCATTCAAGCTAATGAGGCTACTGTGGTCGGCGTTGAATACAACGGTTCGGATGCTACATTCAGTACTGCCGAGCGTTCGGTCACATTCAGTGGTACCGTATCTCATTTGGAAGCCGGTGAAAGCAAGACAATAGATATAGGCAGAATAACTATAAAGAAAGATGCTAAGGTCAATCTTGTATATACGCAAAATATAAATGATGACGGAAGCAAGATAAGCGGTTATATTTCGATAAAGAATGAGGGCGATATGGATGCTGTTGCATATCCGATAGAACCTCAGAGCGTATCGGTCAATGGAACTATAAACGATTACAGTTCTTTCCACAGCGATTGGGCTGTTATATCGGTGGCAGGCAATACAGTTACTTTCAGTGGTAATGTCGATCTTCCTGCCGGTTCAGAAACAACGATCAATATCGGAGAAATAACTTATTTACCGTTACCTGATACCAAAACAGTGACAATACACGTTTCTAAAACAAAGTATATTGAATATGGTAATGAATATTGGCATAATTATGGAGATTGCTTTAAGTATAAGGTTTACAATGATGCACAAAGTTGGATTACAGTTGATGGCGGTGACAATTTACGTACCGAAAGCAGCGCAACAGCTACTGTAAAGAAAGGTCAGACGATTGAAATTTCGCCGGCAATGGGAACTAACGGAAATACTATTACAACTGTTAAATATTCATTTGATCAACTTGCATCAGGTGGTATATCCGATATTTGGATAATGAACAGTCAGGTTTACACAACACGTCCCACAGATTGGGAAGATTGACAGTAAAAATTTATAACAAAACGGGGACGCTTTAAAAGGCGTTCCCGTAAAAATAAAAAATAGGAAGTGATTTTTTATGGGAATGCCTATGAACGGCCCACAGGGTCAAAAAAACATACCTATAGGCAAGTTATTGCTTATGAACGGTCTTATAACCGTAGACCAGTTGGAGTATGCGCTGAAGATCCAAAAGCAAAAAGGCAAAAAATTAGGTGATACCTTAATAGAGCTTGGTTATATACAAGAGCAAGACCTTATGCGTATATTGTCAAGCAGACTGAAGGTAGAGTATGTGGAAATAGGCAAACGAGAAGTCGACAGAGAGGCTACCGCATTGCTTAAAAGAGATTATTGCGAGATGCATACTGTTTTGCCTATTGAATTGAACGAAAAAGGTCTTGTCGTTGCGACCGTAGACCCGATGAACTTTTTCCTTTCGGACGATATTCGTGTTAAATCGGGCAAGCCCATAAGATTTGTGCTTGCCACTAAGGAAGATATTGAAAGCCATATCCCCGAATGGTATTCGGGTGAGGAAAGCGACGAGGCTTCCGAATCCGTCAATCAGGAATTTGCCGAATTTGACGAGAGCGAAATGGAACAGGTGGATCTTGGCGATCAGCTTAAAAGCGAAATCGACAATGCACCTATCGTTAAATTTGTTAACAATGTTATCGAAACAGCCATTAAGACCGGTACATCCGATATACATATCGAGCCTCAGAAAGAGGTCACACGTATACGTATGAGAATAGACGGTCAGATGGTTGAAAAAATGGAAATTAAGGCAGCTGCACACGGCAACCTTTCAGCCCGTATAAAAATCATGTCCGGTATGGATATAGCAGAAAAACGTATACCTCAGGACGGACGTATAGAGTATAAGATGGAAGGTCGCCAGGTCGACCTGCGTGTCAGCGCTTTGCCCACCGTTTACGGTGAAAAGATAGTTATAAGAGTTTTGGGTGGTATCGGTACCGTGCTTTCGATAGACCAGCTTGGTATGAGCGAAAAGAACCTTGAATTTTTCCGCAGCATACTTAAATCGCCAAACGGCATAATTCTTGTATGCGGTCCTACAGGTTCGGGTAAATCGACAACATTGTATTCCGTTCTTTCGGAGATAAACGATCCCACCATCAATACAGTTACCGTTGAAGACCCCGTTGAGTATAAGCTGGACGGTCTTAATCAGGTCCAAGTTAATGCAAAAGCCGGTATGACATTTGCTGCGGCGCTTCGTTCTATACTGCGTCAGGATCCCGATGTTATAATGATAGGTGAGATCCGTGATGACGAGACCGCACAGATAGCTGTTAAGGCGGCTATCACAGGTCACGTTGTGCTTTCGACCATACATACAAATGACGCTGTCGGCGCTGTCGGCCGTCTTGTGGATATGGGTATAGAGCCTTACATGGTTGCCGACTCTACGGTCGGCGTTATTGCTCAGCGTCTTGTTAAAAAACTGTGTAAGCACTGTAAAGAGGCTTACTATCCCGATGAGGCAGAAAAAGAGTTCCTTGAGCTTACCGACGATGTACAGCTCTACAGAGCAAAGGGCTGCCCCGAATGCGGTAATACAGGTTATAAAGGACGTATGGGTATACACGAAGTTTTTGTTGTTACAGGCCCCATAAAGGCTATGATAAACAGAAACGAAGATGCGGCGCTTATAAAAGAAGCTGCCATAAAAGAGGGTATGATAACCCTGCGTGAGGACTGCAAGGCTCACGTTCTCAGAGGTACGACATCTGTCGACGAGCTTGTAAGAGCGACATATTCGGTATAATTCAGGGGGTAAAAACAAATGATTGAAGCTATGATAGACTTGCTTGCAAAGGCAAGAGATTCGGGCGCGAGCGACTTGCATATAACTGTCGGCGTTCAGCCTAAAATGCGTTTACGCGGTGAATTGACAAATATTGAGAATTATCCTGTCATGACGCCCGACGAAACAAAGAGCATACTTTATTCGATCCTGACGGATTTCCAGATCTCATACCTTGAAAATATGGGCGAGATCGACTTCGCTTATGAGGACGAATCGGGTACACGTTACAGAGCAAATATCTTTAAGCAAAAAGGCTGCATGGGCGGTGTATTCCGTGTGCTCCCTTCAAAGATACTTACAATAGACGAGTTGGGGCTGCCGCCTGTTGCGCGTCAGTTTGCAGCGCTTAAAAAAGGTCTTGTGCTTGTTACCGGTCCTACAGGTTCCGGTAAATCAACAACACTTGCCGCTATTATCAACCAGGTAAACAGAACAAGGCGTGAGCATATCATAACCATAGAGGACCCTATCGAGTATGTTCATACACATCAGTTATCTATTGTTAACCAGCGTGAAGTCGGTACGGATACACTTTCGTTTGAAAATGCCCTGAGAGGCTCTCTGCGTGAGGACCCCGACGTTATCCTCGTAGGTGAGATGCGTGATAACGAAACGATCTCGGTTGCTCTGACCGCTGCCGAAACAGGACACTTGGTATTCTCGACACTGCATACGATAGGTGCTGCTTCAACTATCAACCGTGTTATCGACTCATTCCCGCCGCACGCAAGACAGCAGGTAAGAACACAGCTTGCTATGGTTCTTGAAGGCGTTGTTACACAGCGTCTTGTGCCTACAGCCGACGGCAAGGGTCGTATGGCGGCATTGGAAGTTTTGGTCGTTAACGATGCTATCAGAAATATGATCCGTGAGGATAAAACTCACCAGATCTCTTCGACAATGCAGACAAGTCAGTCGGCAGGTATGCAAACGCTTGACTTCCATCTTGCTACATTGGTCAAAACAGGAAAGATCACTCAGAAAACCGCGCTTACAAACTGCATAGATATAGATGCTTTCAAGCGTTATATGATGGGTTGATAAATATTTTTGTTCATAAAGGGGCTGCATGGCAGCTCCTTTTTTTAACGTTTTAACGGGCATATAAGTTTTTATATCCCAATATTGGTATTATTAAAAATTTATATAAAAAATAATGCAGAAAGACTTGTTTTTTTTGTAAAAATGATTTATAATATGTTTATATAGAATTTGTGCATACCTTTTCCACAAAGGGTGCTTGTCGGTATTATTTTATGATGTTTAATTGCTTTGTCAAGATATTTGACAGACTGACCGAATATATTATGTTTAGGGGTGATTAGAAATGGGTGTACCTTCCGAAAAACCAAAGCATAACGAGGCAGGAGCGTTTACACGCGAATGGCGCAGACTCGAAAAACGTGATATTGCATTGATAGCCGGTTATCTGCTTTATATGGGTTATGACGGCGTTATCATAATGGGATATAACGACATGGTAAAGCAGTTTATTGATGTTGTTCACGGTACGGGTGTGAATCTGGTCGTACAGCTGAACGAGGACGAAAACTGCGATGAAACCCGTGTTCCCGTCACCAAAGCACTTAACGAATCTTTGAAATGCTGTTCGGCTAAACTGGTGCTTGAAACAAATATATCCATGTATAAATTGCGTCGGGCAACATATGACAGATATACTCTTGAATCTTGTATGCTTTCCGACTTTTTGAAAAAGATAAGCGAATCCGAGATATTTAACTGGTTTGTTGACGATTATCCGTATTATGACGAGATGTTCAAAGATTTTATAGATATTATAGATATGCGTTATAAATCTGTGCTTGTCTACGGTAACGGTCAGATTGCGCACAAAATGCATAAGGCGCTTATCGACAAATACGGTGTTGAAAATACAGGCATAATCACTCAGAAAGAAATAAAAATGAGCGATGCCGGTAAAGGTATAGAAATAACAGCCAAACTTGATAAAAAGTTTGACGCTATATTGTATTTCGGTATAACGCAGGAGGTCAATGTTACTCAACACGGCAAAAGAGTTGATGCTATAAACCACAACTCTATCTGCGCCGAGCTTGCCATGAGCTATGATTTGGCTGTGAATGTTTTGCCAAGGCTCAAAGAAGGCGGCGTTAAGGTACATACTTTCTTATATCCCGAAATATTTACGCTTAATTTCATGCTCAAAGCGCGTGGTCTGGATACTTTTAAACGTACACCTTATCTTCATATGCTTGTGAAAGACAAGAAATATGAGGACGATATAAGAAAATTTTTCTGCGAGTTATATTCGCCCGAATATGTTGAGGGTATTTTGACACGCCCCGTTGCTGTCGAAGTGAACGGTATAAGAAAATATTCCGAGTTCCATTCGGATTTTTACAATACGGTAAACGGCTGCCGTATGACAACAAATGTACCCGAACATCCGATACATACCATACACTTTTTCGGAAAATGTGTTGCAATGGGTCGCTTTGTTGAAGATAAATTTACTATCGCAAGTCAGCTGCAGCGTTACATAAACCTTGATTTTGACCAGTATCAGGTCATAAATTACGGTGTTGAGGCAGATACGGCAATAAATAAAAAACTCAGGAATATCAAAGTGCGCGACGGCGATATAGTTATAATACTCTATCGTCATTATGAGGTTTACCGCAGAAAGGGCATAGAAGTCAATTATCTGCTTGATCTTATAATGAAAATGACGCTTGAAAAACGCGAATATTTTCTCGATTCGCCCGAACATTTTAACCATGTTATCAATAACAAAATTGCCGAATACATATATAACTGCATAGAGGATCAGTTAAGCGACAGCTATGAAGAAAGCGACCACTATTTCTCGATGGCAGATGATAAAGAACAGGGCGATATTTCTGCACCTTATCCGGAACTTGCGGAATTTTTGGCTGAGCTTAAAACACATAAGACGGAAACACCGACGGGTAATGTCGGTTCTATCGTTATGAACTGTAATCCGTTTACTTTGGGTCACAGATACCTTATCGAAACGGCTTCAAAGCAGGTCGAGAAATTGTATGTGTTTGTTGTTGAGGAAGATAAGTCCATATTCAGTTTTAAAGACAGATTTATGCTTGTTAAGCAGGGTACAGCCGATTTGCCGAATGTGGAGGTGCTGCCGAGCGGTAACTTTATGATATCAACGCTGACCTTCCCCGAGTATTTCAATAAAGATAATGTCGGTCAGGCTACCATAGATCCGTCAAACGACGTTGAGTTGTTTGCAAATTATATTGCGCCTACGCTTGGCATAAAGACACGTTTTGCGGGCGAAGAACCTTTGGACGCCGTTACAAGGCAGTATAACGAAACAATGAAACGTATTTTACCCGCAAACGGTATGAAGTTTGTTGTTATACCGCGTAAAGAAAGCGGCGGCGAGGTAATAAGCGCAAGCCGTGTAAGACGTTGCCTTAAAGAAAAAGATTTTCAGACGATCAGCAGGATCGTTCCCGAAACTACATTCAAATATTTGTTGGAAAGATTCGGTTGAAATAATCATTAATAAAGGGGGTGTCGCTTTGCGACACCCATTTTTTTAAATGAAATGCAAGCATTTCATTCGGTTTTTTCACAATGTTGTATAAATATACACCGTTACGGCAAAGCCCTGCCGAATTATTTATTCATACGCAATTTAAGATATTCCGCGCCGACATTGTTTTTCTTCCAATGTTTGAGCGTAATATAGCCTATCGGCGAGAAAACCACTTCCCACAGCAGTTCCACAACGGCGCCTATAGCAGCGCAGACAAAACACTGTGTTATCGTCCAGCCAAAGAAATGCAGGCTGACTATAAGAGCAAAACTCAGGTTATCCACAAACTGCGCTGTTATGGTCGAAACATAACTTCTGACGCAATATGCAAGTTTGCTG
>CANRCU010000014.1 GCA_947629215.1 uncultured Clostridia bacterium | reverse complement strand
TGCTTCGCAAAATCTCCACCTTACCCTTGACAACTTGCCTTGAGAAAAGTGTAACCTATCATTGACACCTTAACAATGTCTGTATTATAAATTTTGCTTTTTATATTGCAAGCAAGGGATATTTGTGTTATAATAACCCTAAATGGCGATATAGTCAAAAATTGATCACGGGAGAAAAAATATGCCTGTTTTGCAGATGATACGTTATGCATTATTATTCGGGATCCCGCTTATAATGCTTATTTTGTCGGTCATATTCACTATACGTGTAAAAAAGACCGATGCAGAAGAATATTTTGAACGAAAAACAAGAAAGACCGTATGCGTTATATTTATAGGTCTGACTATTCTGGCGGCGGCGACGGCTATGACAAGTGAGTTCTTGTATTATATTGTGCTGCTGATAGGCGTGCCTATGGTGTCTGTGGTATGGTTTTTTATTTCGCTTGCATTATATTTTGATGTGCCGCAGGGTGTAGACAGGAGCAGCGAAATAAAAATGCTGAAAATATCCGCAGCTGCGGTCGCTGTTTCGATAGTATTGGTAATTGCGGTCGTTGCGGGATTTGTTGCATTTATAAGCCAATATTGATAGTATACAAAAGAGGAAAAATATATGAAGAGAAAAAGAATTTCATTTTTTGAGGCAGTTGAAATACTGCTTGGTACGGCATCGGCGGTCATGCTTGCGATTTTTTTTGTACTGGTCATCGGAGGTTCGGCAAGCGAAAGCGCTGTTGAAAATGAACTTAAAGCCGCAATGGAAAATGTGGTTGAAGTATGTGACAGCTTTGACAGCAGAGTGGATATAAAAGAAAATATCCGTCCGTATGTGGATATTTATAAACAAAATATAGAAAATGCCGAAAGCATAAGGCGTAAAGCCTATTATGCGGGTATACTGCTGACTTATGTCAGCAACCGTGTGAATATGAACGACCCGAAAATGTTGCTTGAGCTTAATAAAGAACTTGGTACGCATTATGAAACAAACAGTATGGAGATAGCAAGCTATGAGGCATATATTGCCGATATAGAGGCAGCGGCTCAACGTTTTGAAGATGCGCAGGAAGCATTTGACAACAGGGATAATCAACACGACGGTGAAACAACAACGGCAAATTATGAATAAAAACAAAGGAGCAATAAAATGAACAAAACGGTAAGAACACGCTTTGCGCCAAGTCCGACGGGATATATGCATATCGGCAATCTGCGCACTGCGCTTTATGAATATCTTATAGCAAAATCAAACGGTGGCAGCTTTATACTCAGAATTGAGGATACGGACAGAGAGCGTTTTGTGGAAGGCGCGACCGATGTTATATATAAAACGCTTGAAATGAGCGGTATAACCCATGACGAAGGTCCGGATATAGGCGGCGATTACGGTCCGTATGTGCAGAGCGAGCGTAAAAATGATTATATTGAATATGCGAAACAGCTTATAGAAAAAGGTGAGGCATACTACTGTTTTTGTACAAAAGAACGTCTTGAAAGCCTTGGCTCGGAGATAAACGGCGAGAGCGTTACACATTACGACAGGCATTGTCTTGGGCTTTCAGCCGAAGAAATAGAAGAAAACCTTAAAAACGGTGTTCCCTTTGTTATACGCCAGAAAATAAAAGAGGGTACGACTACGTTCCATGACGAGGTTTACGGCGATATTACCGTGGATAATGCCGAAATGGAAGATCAGATACTTATAAAAGCGGACGGATACCCGACATATAATTTTGCCAATGTTATAGACGATCATCTTATGAATATAACCCATGTTGTAAGGGGCAGCGAGTATCTTTCCTCAACACCGAAGTACAATCTGCTTTACGAGGCTTTTGGCTGGGAAGTACCGACTTATGTGCATTTGCCTGCGGTAATGAAAGACCAACACCAAAAACTCAGCAAACGCAACGGCGATGCGTCGTTTCAGGATCTTGTTGAAAAGGGGTATCTGCCGAAGGCAATTATAAATTATATAGCTTTGCTTGGCTGGTCACCGTCGGTCAATCAGGAAATTTTTACAATGGAAGAGCTTATCAGGGCATTTGATGTAAAGGGACTAAGCAAATCGCCTGCAATATTTGATATTGTAAAGCTGACATGGATGAACGGCGAATACATAAAAATGATGCCTTTTGACGAATTTTACGATATGGCTTTACCATATTTGAAGAAAAGCGTACACTCGGATATTGACCTGAAAATGCTTGCGGGCTTTATACAGACACGTATAGGCACATTCAACGATATTGCGGAAATGGTAGATTTTGTAGATACACTGCCCGAATATCCGGTTGAGCTTTACACACATAAAAAAATGAAAACAGATCCCGAAATAGCGGCGTCGAGCTTAAAGCTGACAATACCGTTTTTAAAGGGTACGGATAAATGGACAAACGAAGAACTTTATGCCGATTTAGTGGAACTTGCGAAAGCAAACGGCATGAAAAACGGTCAGATATTGTGGCCGATAAGAACGGCGCTGAGCGGAAAACCGACATCGCCGTGCGGCGCAACTGAGTTGTGCATACTGTTGGGCAAAAACGAAACCGTAGCAAGGCTTGAAAAAGGGCTTGCGTTGATAGAAAATAATTGAGGAGGACGGTCATGATAAAAATAAACAATTATGTGGATCAGAATGACGATATAGTCGTACTTGAAAGAAAGGGTATGTTTACGATATTTGAATTTGTTCGTGATCTAAGCGTATACCCGTGGAATGCGCAGACGGCATATTTTATGTCAAAAATGGGCTGCCGTATGCGTCAGTTGAAAGTGGATATAAATAATGATGCAATACGCCTTAATCCGGGCGCTATGAAGATGATGTTCGGCAATGTTGAAAGCCAGACGGGTATAAAAGGTGTGGGTGATATACTCGGTAAAGCAGTAAAGAGCAAAATGACGGGTGATTCCGTTGTTAAGCCTGTTTACAAGGGTACAGGCATTGTTATAACAGAACCGACCTTTGACCATATGCTGATAGAAGACCTGTCGGAATGGAACGGGGAAATGGTTTGTGATGACGGCAGTTTTGTGGCTTGTGACGATGAAGTAAAAGACAGCGTTGCAATGCGTTCAAATTTCAGCTCGGCAGTTGCGGGCGGAGAGGGCTTGTTTAATCTTTGCTTAAAAGGCAGCGGTTATGCCGTTTTGAAAAGCCCTGTTCCGAGAGCGGAGCTTGTTGAGATAATCATGGAAAACGATGTTGTGAAGATCGACGGCGATAATGCTATTGCATGGTCAAATTCGCTTAAATTTACGGTGGAGCGTTCGTCAAAAAGCCTGTTGGGTTCGGCGGTGAACGGAGAAGGGCTTGTCAATGTGTACAGGGGTACGGGCAAATTGCTCGTTGCACCGCTGACAAAAGAAGAAGCTAAGTTTTCGGGTACGGGATTTGTAAAGACCTGATAAGGATTATACAGAAACGGAGTCGCATTTGCGGCTCCGTTTTAAAGTGTAGTTTTGGCAAAAAGTCAATAAAAGCAAAGCTATTGCATGAAATCGATTATTTTGTCAAGCTGTTTGGTAAAAGCCTGTTCGTCAAGAGGGTCTTTGCCGTCAGTGCCGATAAAATCCAGATGCAGAGGTTCTTTTATATTTGCATAACGCATTATTATATCGGCTGTCGAATATGCTTTGGCGGTGTCGCGTGTACTGCCTCCGCCAAGCAGTATAACAGCCCCCTTTTTTTGTTTTTTACAGGGGTTGTGATAAAAATATTGCCAGCGTGACGCAAAAGTCAGCAGTCCGCCCGTCAGCATGGAGAAATACAGCGGCGAAACAAAAATAATGTTGTCGGCATTTTCTATAAGCGTATAGAATTGCTGCATTTTATCATTTAATATGCATTTTCCGTTTTGGCAGACATCGCATCCCGTGCAGTGCAATATATTGTCAAAACAGTTTATTACCGTAGTTTCAAGATGTTTTTCCATATACTTTATAACTTTGGCGCAATGCCCGTTTTCACGCGGTGAACCGTTTACAATAAGAGTTTTTTTCATTTTTCCTCCGATGAGATACTGTCTGTCATGCTTTTCTGAGTTTAACAAATTTTGCGGCTTTTTTGCGGTTATCTTCCGCCATATCGGCATAGTGACGGCGGGTGGTGTTGACATCGCTGTGACCGAGTACATCGGCGACAAGATATATATCGCCGCTTTCCTGATAAAGCTGTGTGCCGTAGGTACTGCGGAGCTTATGGGGTGTTATTTTTTTGATGGTGGTTATAAGGCTTGCATATTTTTTGACCATATTTTCGACGCTGCGCACACCGAGCCTTTTTTTCTGCATTGACAGAAACAGCGCGTTTTCATGCCCCGGCAATGCGTCTATCTCGTGCCGAACGGGCAGGTATTTATGAAGTATTTCTTCAATTTCTTCTCCGAAGTATATGTACTGTTCCTTGCCGCCTTTTCGTTTTACGGCGAAGAAACCGTTTTCAAAATCTATATGCTGCATATCAAGCCCAACGCATTCGCTTACGCGCATACCCGTGCCAAGCAGTACGGTTATGAGAGCAGTATCGCGCAAAGCTGTATATTTATGATATTTTTGCTGAGCGGCGGTAAGCCCGTTACCGCTTTCTATAGTGTCAAGCAGTTTTGCAACTTCATCGGGTTCAAGACGGACAATGTTTTTTTCGTGTATCTTTGGGTTGTTTACAAGCTCGGTCGGGTTTGCGTCAAGCACTTCTTCCTGATAATAATATTTGAATAATTTTCTCAGAGCAGAAAGCTTGCGGCTGATGCCTCTGTCATGGTTAAGTGTTTCGATATTGACGTTTTCGTCATTTTTTGTTGCAAAGCTGCGAATATAGTATGACAGATAATCTACATATCGGTTCAGTATACGCGCATCTATACGCTTAAGCTCTGTAACGGTAAATAACTTTATGTCTGTCGGGAAATCCCCTTCGTCGTTGGCAAGATATGTAAAAAATATCTTTATATCACGTGTATAACCCAATTGCGTGGCAGGCGAAACGGTGTTTCTCATATATACAAAAAAGTCTTCCATAAAATCAGGCATACTTTTTTTTAATTCGCGAAGTTCCTGTGTTATCTTGTGATCCTGTTTGTTGTGATATTCAAAATCCATAAAGTGTTCTCCTTTATTACATCCAGAAAGCTATTGTATGAGCCACATCATAGTAAAAATCCGGATTATAAATGTTAAGAGTTTCAACCGAGGCTGTACAACACAGAAATACATCAAAAATAAGGCATAAGGTCGAAAGTATAAAAATTATACGTCCCGTTTTTTGCGTATGAGCTTTTCCGATAAGAGCAAAAGCAGTAATAACGGAAAAAAGTATTATGTAAAAAGCAATATCCAGAGAATACCTTGAGAGAATACCGCCCATTTCGGTATCTGCGATACCGACTGCAAACGAAATAACAGGGAGCGCCAGAAGAAAATGCCATAATTTCTTTTCTTTAAATATCGGTATTACCTCTTTTATAGCAAGAAACAGCCATGTTATTGGATATGCCATAAATATACCGCCGTACATATTTTCGGAAACTGTTATACCCATATAGCAGGTAGAAAGGTCGGTATTGGTAATAAAAGGGAATACTGCCGTCAATACCGGAGGCTGGAAAAAATATGCAAAAATGCCTAAAGGTATTCTGTAAAGGTTAAATCCGCGTGATGTTACATCGTTTGTCGTGAGATTATAGTTTGCACCGAAATCAAACACCGAACCGAACCGAGCATAGTTATACCACATTGTAACAGCCGCAACGGCAATATACGGCACAAGAAATGCCGCAGCATAAACAGCAGCTTTTTTATGGCGTATATTTTTTATAACAACATCTGCAAACAGCGGTATTGTAAGGAAAGATGCTGCCAGAAACTGAGGACGGCACAGTGCAACAAGCGCCATACACAAGCAACCGAGCGCAAGACAAGGTACTTGAGCCTTACCGCCGCGGAAAGTTCTGAACAGAAAATACAGACCTGCTGTCACAAGCGCAAGTGCCAATAAAATGGGCGTGTAATAAAAACTTGGCATACGCAGCGCATATGGCAGACCGCATGAAAATATAAGCACCTGTGTCATCAACAGATAGAACCGAAACGGTGTATTTGGAAAATAACGGTCGATTATCTCTTTCAAAAGCAAAAATGCAAAAATTATGAATATACAAATACACAAGTATACCCCAAGTGAGGTCGGCAGACCGGAGCCGAATACCAGCCGCCACGGTATATAAAACAGCAAAACGGGCAATAAGCCGAAATATACGTAATATTTGCCGTTAAAGTATGCAACGTCCCAAAAATAAAGCTCCTCTTCGGTATCAATAAGAGCGTCCCTTGCGGAAACGTCATAGGGATTTTCAAGCCGGGCAAGCCATTTTGGCGGCTCTTCTTCAAGATACAACTGACCGTGAAGCATGGCTCGAGCGAGCAGATCATACTCGGGAACAAAGAAAAAATTACATTGATCGCTGGGTCTATATAGCCGATCGGTTTCACGGTATCGTGGATTGACTGCTATAAATATCCCACAAAATACAAGATCGGCGATCAACAACATAAAGACAATGAGTTTTTTCCTTTTGCGCAGCTGTTCACATGCAAAAATTTGTTTTGCGTTGGAAAATGCATATATCAGTATAAAGACTACAAATGCGCGTAGAGGTATAAAAAATAGCGGTACTTTTTTGTTAAGGCTGATTTTTTCAATAATAATCGGCGAGTGTTTGTTGACGAGAAAAGTAACAACAATATCTTTTGTTTTACCGGCAGGCATCAGCCTTATATACCTGGAGCGTTCCACGTTGACAGAAATATACCTTGTAGGCATTGGACAATAATCTTGATATCCGCTGCTCGATACAGATATAAAGGTATTAAGACACTCAAAATCCCACGGTATCCCGGGCTTGTAAAAAGAAGGATCTGTGGCTGTGAAATTATATGCGTCTATGTAAATGTTTTTAACATCAGAATTGATGTTTTTGATCTCTATCTCTGCTAATCCGCTGTCGTTTGCATCAACAATGACATTATCGGTGATCTCTTTTGTATTGCTTGTTATATCGTAGTCGGTTATAGGTATCTCTTTGTAGAAAAGACTTTCCCAGTGCTTAAAATTGAATACGAACAATTCCAGAACAATTGCGATGATGACGGCAATATAAAGTTTTTTTTCTTTAAGTATATTCATGGTGTTCCTCCGTTATTTGATTTTATCTTTTGCCCAGCCGTTTATGCCAGCCCTTTGTATCGCGCCGAATATTTTGTTGTCAAAACAGCTGAAAATCGAGCGGTACTCACGCATCATATTTTTGATATCTTCACGTTTTGTTTTGCCGTCGGCAGGGCATTTGTTTTTGACAACGGGCAGAGAGTATTTTTTTGAAAAACCGATAATTTCGGCTTCGGGTACATATACAAGCGGACGTATGCTCGTTATTTTTTTGCGGTCAAGGTAGGTGACGGGGCTGAAACAGTTTATTCTGCCCTCGTAAAACAATGACATGAGAAATGTTTCTATAACGTCGTCTTTATTATGGCCGAGAGCAATTTTATTGCAGCCGAGTTTTTCTACCATGTCATTTAAAGCGCCTTTGCGCATATTTGCGCAGAGCGAGCAGGGATTTTTTTCTTTTCTTTCATTAAAGATTATTTCGCCTATATCGGTTTCAACTACTGTATAATTAACACCTTGTTCACGGCAGAAGTTTGTGATGGGCGAAAAGTCCATACCATCAAAACCAAGACTGACGGATATAGCTTCCAGCTCAAAATGATTAGGATAAAATCTTTGCAGCTGTTTTAAGGCAACTATCATTGCAAGGCTGTCTTTGCCGCCCGAAACGCCTATTGCTATCCTATCGCCTTCCGATATCATATTATAATCATCTACTGCGCAGCGTACATAGCTAAGCAGTTTTTGTATCTTCATACGGATCCTCTCCTGTGTTTTATCTGACATAATACTATATCATAAAAATAACTTTTTTTCAAGTAGTAACCGATAAACGCAATAAAATTGAAATAAATGTAAATATTTTACTGTCATTTGATTTTTCTTCTTTGCAGAAATAGGGCAAAAATATCGCCGAAACCGAATACACCCATTATATCGAGTATATAAAGATATAACGATCCGCAGCAGCCGACCAGCAGCGCAAGACCGACAAGTCCGTGCATATTCAGATGACGACAGAGAAATTTTCCGCAGATACATACAAAAATTATCGAAAGTATGCATTTGAATATATCGTCGGCTTTTATAGAAAGTTCGTCGGTGATCCTTTCGAGCCGTTGTTTTGAAAGCGCGTTCGTGATCACCGCAGATAGCGCCCAAGCCGCAATATATGCGTGTATGCCGTATTTGGGCATAAGAAATAATATTGAAGATATTGTTATTGCCGAGCTTAAAAGCCCCAGTCTGAATATGTAGAGCTGACAGTTTATGCCGTTCAGCGCAGCCGAAAGAATGACCTGTGTATATAAAAAAGGGCATATCACACCCAAAAGACAGAGCATGGGCGCAATATCGCTTCTTCCGTATACCGCCGAAGATATTTCGGTAGGGAAGAAAATGAAAATACCGCTTACGCCAATGCCTATGACCGTTGTGAACAAAAGCGTGCGTCTGAGCGCTCTGCCTATTGCAGGGTAATCCCCACCTGAGGAATATTCGCTTATGGCAGGCATAAGAGCGGTCGCAAGCGCTGTCAGCAGAGAACAGGGAAACATTATAAGCGGGACCGCCATACCGCACAGACCGCCGAAAAGACTTATTGCCTGTTCCGAGGTCATGCCGTGCAGTATCAGTCTTTGCGGGATAAGTATATTTTCGGCAGTGGACAGACAGGAGGAAATACCTCTGTTAAGTGTCAGCGGTACAGACACGGAAAGCACCGTTTGCAGAGCCTGAGTATATTTCAATGATGTATGCTTGTTAAGAACGGAGCTTTTTGCACGGTATACTATGACGGTAAAAATAAAAGATACAATTTCTCCGCAAGCCATACCCATGACTGCCATGGCGCAGGCATATTCAAGCCCGCGTGAGATCATTTTGCCGCAAAGCAGCCATACGACCAGTATTCGCACGCTTTGTTCAAGTACCTGTGAGGCAGCGGGCAGAGCCATTTTTTGCAGACCGTAGAAATATCCGCGCAGGCAGGCACCTATGCACATAAAGGGGAAACAAAGCGCTATTATTTTTAACGACAGCGTGGTGCGAGGTTCGTGCAGCAGATATTTGCCTATAACGCCGGCGCCGAAGAAAACGATAGCGCAGGCTGCAAGCGAAAGGCAGGCAGTTATGGCAAGCGATGTATTCAGTATCTTTCTTGTTGCGCCATAGTCTTTTTTTGCTGCGTTGGCTGCTGTACAGGCGGATACTGCGGTGGCAAGCCCCGACGAACAAAGCGAAAATACAAGCAGGTAGACAGGCATTATCAGCTGATATACGCCCATGCCGCCCGTGCCTATCGCTTTTGACATAAATATGCGGTAAACAAAGCCCATTATACGTGTGATAAGGTTTGCCAATGTAAGTATGAGCGCGCCTTTTATTATTGTTTTGCCTTTTGTCATGAGATCATTACTTTCTGTTGAGTGTCAAGAAAATTATATGCATATGTTAAGGTAAAAATGCGGATTGAGTTTTATATTAAAATATGATATACTTTTTTTCAAAGGGGGGAGATATTGTGAACACCGCAATAATAGCCGAATACGATCCGTTTCATAACGGTCATGCATTTCATATTGAAAAGACCCGCGAATTGACGGGCTGTGAAAATATAATAATCGTGATGAGCGGAAACTTTGTGCAGAGGGGCGAACCGGCTGTATTTGACAAATTTGTCCGTACAAGACAGGCACTTAAAAATGGAGCGGATATGGTGCTGGAACTTCCCGTGGAGTATGCGACGGGGGCGGCGGATATATTTGCAGGCAAGGCGGCGGAGATGATCGAAAAAAGCGGTATTGTATCCGCTTTGAGTTTTGGCAGCGAAAGCGGTGAAATATCCAAGCTTGATAGAGTTGCCGAAGTTTTTGTGAATGAAAGCGCGGAATTTAAAGATATTTTGAAAAAAAAGCTTGCAGAGGGGGCTTCTTATCCTGCCGCAAGAGCAGCTGCAGCCGAGCAAACGGCATCTTGCGGAGATATACTCAAAATGCCGAACAATATACTTGCGATAGAATATCTTGCGGCGCTGAAAAAGTTAAACAGCGCAGTAAAGCCGTATACGGTCAAAAGAACAAACAACTATAGCTCGGCGGAACTGAGCGGAAAAATTTCCTCTGCGTCGGCTGTCAGGCGGGCTTTGGCGGAAGGTATAATACCGTATGACGCCATACCCGAAAATACGGCAGGGGACTATAAAAATGCCGTATTCCCAAATATTGACGGATATTCGGCAATATTGGCTTATATATTGAGAACTGCTCCCCCTGAAAAACTTGCAAAAACAGCCGATATTACCGAAGGGCTTGAAAACAGGCTTTATACCCTGTCTGCGGGTAAAACCGTGTCGGAGCTTGTTTTAGCCGCAAAAACGAGCCGTTATACATATACAAAACTGCAAAGGGCTGTTTTGCATATGATATTGGGAATAACAAAACAAATGCAGTCAGGACCTTTGCGGTATATAAGAGTGTTGGGTGTGAGAGCCGAGAAAAAATATCTTATAAATGAGCTTACAAAAAAAAGCAGCCTGCCCGTTATAACACGCGTAAAGCCCAATGAAGAATTGCTTGAAAACGAGATAAGAGCGACCGATATATACAATATACTGACAGGCGGTAAGATTGGCAGTGAGTATAAAACAGGAATGACGGTATTATGAAAATAAATTGAAAAGAAAAGAAAAACAAAGATAACGGAAGAAAACAAAAGTAAACACAAGATATAAAAAAAATTACGGCAAATAATGGCATTGCAAAAAAACACTGAATGGTTTAATATAACAATAAATTAGCACTCGACTTGATTGAGTGCTAACAACACAAAACGACAGATAATACAAAATATGAATGGAGGAATGATGCAATGAGTTTAAAACCATTGAATGACAGAGTTATTTTAAAACAGCTTGAAGCTGAAGAAACCACAAAAGGCGGTATTATACTGACAACACAGTCAAAAGAAAAACCACAGGAGGCCGAGGTAATAGCGGTGGGTCCGGGCGCTGTTGTTGACGGCAAGCTTGTACCGATGACTGTAAAAGTAGGCGAAAAGGTCGTTTACAGCAAATATGCAGGCACAGAAGTAAAGCATGACGGTGTTGAATATATTGTTGTAAAAGAAAGCGATATTCTTGCTGTGGTAGAATAATTAAGGAGGAAACGTAAAATGGCTAAACAGATAAAATACGGTATTGATGCAAGAACGGCACTCGAAGCAGGTATAAATCAGCTTGCCGATACGGTAAAGGTAACAATAGGCCCCAAGGGCAGAAATGTAGTGCTTGACAAAAAATTCGGCACACCGCTTGTTACAAACGACGGTGTGACTATTGCAAAGGAAATAGAGCTTGAAGACCCGTTTGAGAATATCGGCGCTCAGCTTGTTAAAGAAGTTGCAACAAAGACAAATGATGTTGCCGGCGACGGTACAACGACCGCTACCGTACTTGCGCAGGCTATGGTACACGAGGGTCTTAAAAATATTGCCGCCGGCGCTAATCCCATTATCCTCAGAAAAGGTATGGACAAGGCAGCGATGGCTGCTGTTGATGCAATAAAGAGCATGAGCCAGAGCGTTGAGGGCAAAAAGCATATCGCTATGGTAGCTTCCATTTCGGCAGGCGATGAGGAAGTCGGCGCTATGATAGCCGATGCTATGGAAAAGGTATCGAACGATGGCGTTATTACCGTTGAGGAATCCAAAACTATGGAAACCGAGCTTGAACTTGTTGAAGGTATGCAGTTTGACCGTGGTTATCTTTCCGCTTATATGGCAACGGATATGGAAAAAATGGTCGCAAACCTCGATAATCCGTACATTCTTATTACAGATAAAAAAATATCCAACATACAGGATATTCTGCCTATACTCGAAAGCATCGTTCAGATGGGTGCAAAACTGCTTATAATTGCCGAAGATGTTGAGGGCGAAGCTCTTACAACACTTATCGTAAACAAACTCAGAGGCACATTTAATGTTGTTGCCGTAAAAGCACCGGGCTTTGGCGACAGAAGAAAAGAAATGCTTGCGGATATTGCGGCTCTTACAGGCGGTCAGGTCATCAGCAGCGAACTCGGTCTTGAACTTAAAGACGCAACGGTCGATGTTCTCGGACGTGCAAAGACTGTAAACGTTACAAAGGAAAACACGACAATTGTTGACGGCGCAGGCGAAAAATCCGCTATTGATGCAAGAATAAGCCAGATACGTGCTGCTCTTGAAGAAACCACATCGGAATTTGATAAAGAGAAATTACAGGAAAGGCTTGCAAAACTTGCAGGTGGCGTTGCCGTTATAAAGGTCGGCGCTGCTACGGAAGTTGCTCTTAAAGAAAAGAAACTTCGCATGGAAGACGCTCTTGCGGCTACACGCGCAGCTGTTGAAGAAGGTATCATCAGCGGCGGCGGCTCGGCTTATATCCATTCTATCCCTGCTGTAACAGAAGTTTACAATAAACTCGAAGGCGATGAAAAGACAGGCGCTGCCATTATTCTTAAAGCGCTTGAAGCTCCTTTACGTCAGATAGTTGCAAATGCAGGACTTGAAGGCGCAGTTATCGTTGATAAGGTAAAGGAAAGCGCAAAGGGTGTCGGCTATAACGCATTGACAGACGAATATGTAAATATGATAGAAGCAGGCATTATTGACCCGACAAAGGTAACAAGAAGCGCTCTGCTCAACGCAAACAGCGTTGCATCGACAATACTTACAACAGAATCCGTTGTTGCCGATATTAAAGAACCCGAACCTCCTATGCCCGCAGGCGGTATGGGCGGAATGATGTAAAATCATAAAAATTCGCAATAGAAACTGTCGGATGAAATATGCCGACAGTTTTTTGTTTACAAAAATAAAAATGGTTTACAATTTGAAAAATAGGGTGTATACTTAAATTATAGAAACTTATTCAAAAGAAAAAATTTTTCTGCTTGTTTTGTTTCTTATAATTACCCGTCGGTAACAGTGTACAATAAAAGTTTATCGGCATTTGCTATTATGTGGCAGTATTTGTATTTTGCAAAGCAAATCAAAACTTATCAGAGGTGAAAATATGAAAAAATATGCAGGTTTATTTATCACGGCAATGTTGTTTTTCGGTGCGGTCACGGTAAACGCAGCTCAGGATATAAGTCTGACGTTGAACGGAGAACCGCTTGTTACAGATACGCCGGCTCGTATAGTCAACGGAAGAACGCTTGTGCCTATGCGTGCGATTTTTGAAGCACTCGGCGCGCAGGTGGATTGGGATCCGGATACAAAGACTATCAATGCGGTTAAAGGCGATACAAGGATAAATATGCAGATAGGTGCAGACAGTTTCAGCGTGGGCAATGCAAAAAAACAGCTTGATACGCCGGCGCAGATAATAGACGGCAGAACAATGGTTCCCACAAGAGCCGTTGCAGAGAGTTTTGGCTGTTCTGTATACTGGGACGGCGAAACAAAAACAGTGGCGATCAGAAACGATATTATACCCGAAATACCCGAAAGGAAACAGGAAGTTCAAACCGAGAATACGACCGAAACTCCGACAGTTATATCGGATATTCGGGAAAATGAACCGTTTACCGTTGATACGGAGCATATAGCAAAAATATCGGAACGAATGAAACGTCCGCAGGCTTTCGAGGACAGTTTTACGGAAGATGCGCTGTATTATATACATACGGCATCAAGATATAATTTTGAGCAGAGCGAGATGTGGCTCAGGGTATATAACGATACCGAAAATATTGTAGAGTTATTGAACAATGAAAACGAGTTCAGAGATTATATCAAAGATACATGGGATAACAATAACGTTCAGTTTTTTGCCGAATCGGGTGCAGACGAAAGCAGAATGGGGGAAATAATATCCGAAGCAAAGCTATCGTTTGAGGAAAATTTAAATGTCTATACCGATGATCTTGAGGACGGCAGAAAAGTCGGTGTTATAGCCATTGCAAACGATCACAGCGACAAATGTGCCGCATATTTGGTTATAATTTCGGACAGTGAGGGGAAAGCCGAACTGTTTTCCGCCGAATACAGCAAAGAAAGAGGACAGTATTTCCCGAATTATATCGGCGAGGAGTTTAAAGGCGAATACAGCAATATGAGTTTTGCCGAAGGCGATATGGATACGGCTGAAAAACTGCTTTTGTATCTGGATGCTCTTATACATAACAGATAAAAAACAAATAATCAAACGGAGGGAGCGCGCCTGTTCCCTCCGTTTTTTGTGTGGCTCGTCAAAGGAAAAAAGTTTTATTGTCCATAAAAATAAAAAGGAAATATGCTTTTTTTGTAGAATATATATTGTAATGGTGTGTTTTTTGTTAAAAATAACAAAAAATGCTTAGATATTTTTTATATAAAAAAATTAAAAAAATAAAAATTTTTGTTGTAATTTACTAACGAAATGTGGTATTATAATAATATATTAAAAAGGCGCGAATGTTTAAGCCGATATTTGACCCGACAAAGCTTCGTTTTAAGCCGTCGGTCGGTACACAGCATATGCGGAGTACAAATATATTTGACATATCGGAGAAAGCCTTAATTATAAAGAATGGAGGAATCACTATGCGAAAAAAAGAGATGATGGCAATGCTTCTGGCAGGCGGTCAGGGCAGCCGACTGGGTGTTTTGACATCGGGTAAGGCAAAGCCTGCCGTTGCATTTGGCGGTAAATATCGTATTATCGACTTCCCGATGAGCAATTGCGTCAATTCGGGTATAGATACCGTCGGTGTTCTTACTCAGTACAGACCGCTTGCGCTGAATAGACACATCGGTATCGGTACGCCTTGGGATCTTGACAGAAAGGCAGGCGGTGCGTCTATACTTGCGCCTTTTGTAAAAGACGGTGAAAAAGGCAACTGGTATTCGGGTACAGCCGATGCGATATATCAGAATATCTCCTACATCGATCAGTGCAACCCACAGTATGTGCTGATACTTTCGGGCGACCACAAACAAAACAAGTGTGATGTTACAATTGCCGTTCTTGAAGTAACTATGGAAGAAGCAAGCCGCTTTGGTATAATGAATGCCGACGAGAACGATAAGATCTATGAGTTTGAAGAAAAACCGCCTCAGCCTAAGAGCAACCTTGCAAGTATGGGTATATACATATTTACATGGGATGTACTCAGAAAAGCTCTTATAGAGGACAGCAAGGTTCATTCCGACAGTGATTTCGGCAAGCATATAATACCTAAAATGCTTGACGAAGGCAGAACGCTTTATGCATACCGTTTTAAAGATTACTGGAAAGATGTCGGCACGATAGAAAGTTATTGGCAGGCTAATATGGAGCTTATCAAGACTATCCCCGAATTTAATCTTTATGAAGATTTCTGGAAGATATATACAAATAACGATTATATGCCACCGCAGTATACGGGCGAAAATGCATCCGTAAAAACAAGTCTTATCTCGGAGGGCTGCCTTATTTACGGCACGGTCGAAAATTCGGTCATAAGCAAAAACGTTGTTATAGAAGAAGGCGCTGTTATCAAAGACTCAATTATTATGGAAAACAGTATTATCGGCGCAAATACTGTCATTGAACGCTGTATAATAGACCAGGATACAAAAATAGGTGCAAATGTCAAAATGGGTCTTGGCGAAAATATTGTCAATGAGGACAAACCTAAAATATATAACACGGGCATCACCGTTATAGGCAGCAGCACGACTGTTCCCGATAATATCGAGATAGGCAAAAACTGTGTTATCCTTGGCAATACAACGGCTGATATGTATAAAGACAATAAACTTGAAAGCGGCAAGAGCGTTATAATTGAGGGGGCGATAGTATGAGAGCAATAGGTATTATTCTTGCGGGCGGTAACAGCCAGCGCCTTAAAGACTTGTGCAAATTAAGGGCAATTGCGGCTATGCCGGTTGCAGGTGCTTTCAGAGCGATAGATTTTGCGCTTAGCAATATGTCAAATTCAAATATAAACAAAGTTGCGGTCATCACACAGTATAATTCACGCAGTCTGCATGATCATCTTTCCGCCGCAAAGTGGTGGGATCTTGACAGAAAGCAGGGCGGTCTGTTTATCTTCACGCCTTTCCTTTCAAGGGAAAACAACTACTGGTTCAGGGGTATAGCCGATTCTATCTATCAGAACATCAGCTTCCTTAAAAGAAGTCATGAGCCATATGTTGTTATAACAAGCGGTGATGCTGTTTATAAGATGGATTATAACGATATTATAAATTATCACATTGAAAAAGGCGCAGATATAACGATTTGTTATAAAGACCTTGCAGGCGGCAGCCAAAATCCGCAGGATTTCGGTATAATAGAACTGGATCATGAAAACCGTATGACGGGCTTTGAAGAAAAACCGCTTGAACCAAAGGCAACAACGGCATCTCTCGGTATCTATGTTATACAGAGAAGTTTGCTTATAAAGCTGCTTGAGGCTGCTATCCCCGAAGGTCAATACGACCTTGTAAAGGATATTATTTTAAGAAATAAGAACGAGCTGAACATATTCGGTTATAATTATGACGGCTATTGGAGCACTCTTAACAGTGTAAACGCTTATATGCGCACCAATATGGATTTTCTTAAAAAGGACGTGCGTGAGATGCTCACAACACAGCCGTATATCGTAACAAAGCCGAAAGACGAGCCGCCTGCAAAGTATAACTACGGCGCAGACGTTAAAAATTCTATCGTGGCGAGCGGAAGTATCATAAACGGCCTTGTTCGTGATTCGGTCTTGTTCAGGAATGTATTTTTGGGTGAGTATTCTTCGGTCAAAAATTCAATAGTTATGGGCAGTTGCTATATCGGCAAAGGCTGTGTTATAGAAAACGCTATTTTGGATAAAGAAGTCGTTGTTGCGGACGGAAAGCAGATAATCGGCGAACCCAACAATCCTATCGTTATACCTAAGGGTCAGATAGTTTGACGATCAACGGAGAAAATGGTTTTATAAGTTTATATTGAGGGATTTTACGGGGCTGTGTTGTGCAGTCCCGTTTTTTATGAGTAGATGTGAAGAACTGCAAAATTATGCTTGACAAGTAAAAAAAATTGTGGTAACATAATTATTACTTATTTAATAGGAATAACGAAAGGAAGTATGTAAAATGGAAAAACCCAAGTTTACCACACGAGAAATGACAAATACTGCCATTGCCGCAGCTTTGGTCTTTCTCGCGACTTATTTGATAAAAGTCCCGTCAATAAACGGATATATACACTTAGGCGATTGTATGATATTTATAAGTGTACTCGTTTTGGGAACCAAAAAAGGCGCTCTTGCGGGCGGTATCGGCGCTGCGCTTTCGGATGCGCTCGGCGGATATACAAACTGGATATTGCCGACATTTTTTATAAAGGCAATAATGGCGGTCGTTATGGGCGTTGTTGTATATAAAGTGCTGAAAGATAAGCGTTTTGCATGGCTTATCGGTGCAATAGCGGGCGGCGTCGTGCAGGTTTTGCTCTATACGGTCGCAAACGGTGTGATGTACGGTATGGCTTCGATAATTGAAAGTTTTATCGGCGATACGGTGCAGACCGTGTCCGGCATAATTGTTGCAGGCGTTATTATAGCTGTGCTTGATGGCAGCGGTGTTATAAATAAACTCAGAATGAAAATGGCGCAGTAACGGAATATCCGTTTGACGGCAGTTGTCGTTAAACGGGTATTTTTTTGTTCAAAATTATATATTGACAAATACCCCATAAGGGTATATAATAAAAATACCCCGTAAGGGTATGTAAAGGAGTGATGACCAATGGACGAAAAATGTCGATGCGGTAAAATGACCGCCCGTTCCGAGGACGAGCGCAAAAGCCTGATAAACCGCCTTAACAGGATAGAAGGGCAGATACGCGGTATAAAAGGAATGATAGAGAGAGATACTTATTGTACGGATAT
>CANRCU010000013.1 GCA_947629215.1 uncultured Clostridia bacterium | reverse complement strand
GGTCTTATGGGGATTATTCTTGCTTTCCTTGCGGTTTTCGGTGTAAATATAAGTCTTGAAGGCAAGTTGGGAAATTGGGGCGGGATGATATTCTTTGCTGCCCTTGTGGTAATAATGATCAAGTTTATGTTCGGCAATGCAAAACGCAAAAAACAAAGGTGAATAAATGGCTAAAAAAATAAAAATGCCGCCTAATTATCTTGACCTTATACCTTTTAAAAACGAAAGTCTGAGCTGGTCTTACGACGATAATAAAGCTGTGGTCGATATAGAAAACAAGAGTCTGTACAACAAGATAGCTCAGGTATTATTCAAAAAACCGCGAATAAGCCATATCTCTCTTGACAAATACGGGACTGTCGTATGGGAAAGTATAGACGGCAAAAACAGTATAAGTGATATAATACATATTATGGAAGAAAGTTTTCCGGAGGAAAGGGAGAGAATGCTTGACAGAGTGGTTACATTTGCAGCTATTCTTGAAAGAAACGGTTTTATACATAAGTAAATTTAACCGATGGGTAAGTTCCCGGCTTCTGTAAGCGGTGGGAACTTACTTTTTTGTTCGGCAGGAGTGCAAGCTCATGTCGAACAAAAAGGCTTTGTTAAAAGCTGTCGGTTATAAGTACACGAAAGAATAAAACCCTAAGATTTTATCAATAAAATATAAAAAGCCCAGTTTTTCTGAGCTTTTCCGACTGTTTGAACAGATGCGAAAGCATCTGCCAAATCAAATACTTTATTATTTTCTGCCGTATTTTTTGTTGAACTTATCAACACGTCCGCCGGCATCAAGAAGAAGTTTCTGACTGCCGGTATAGAACGGATGGCACTTGGAACAAACTTCAACCCTGATTTCTTCCTGAGTAGAGCCTGTAACAAACTCGTTACCGCAGTTGCATTTAACTTTTGCTTGATAATACTTAGGATGGATTCCTTCTTTCATTATAAAACACCTCTTTCTATATTGAGATACATTTTGGCATCTCTGTTTACTGCAACATAGGATATTATAACACAGTCTTTTTGCAAATGCAAGCTTTTTTAGTCAAAAATATTTGCAAATAAGATCCGTCCGAAATTTCCGACGCAATTATTATATTGTCGGGAAATTTAGCTGTTTTAAAGCAAATGCCTGTTAAGAATATTTTTCCGGTTTGGCAGTAAAAGCCGAAAAGACTCAAATCGTTATAGACTTGAGTCTTTTCTTTTTCCGGGTTTGCCCGGTGTATTTATATTTATTTTAAGGCAAAATTTTGACAATATTCTCAGACAACACCCTGGCACATCATAGCGTCTGCAACTTTCAGGAAGCCCGCAATGTTAGCGCCTGCAACATAATCGTCTTTAACGCCGTATTCTTCAGCCTTTGCAGACATTTCATGGCAGATATTGACCATAATGCCCTTGAGTTTAGCGTCAACTTCGTCAAATGTCCAACTGAGTCTTTCGCTGTTCTGGCTCATTTCAAGTGCAGATGTAGCAACACCGCCTGCGTTTGCAGCCTTTGCGGGTGCGAAAAGCACGCCGTTCTTCTGGAATACAGCGATAGCTTCCAATGTTGAAGGCATATTTGCGCCTTCGCCGACAGCCTTTACGCCGTTTGCAACAAGTGTCTTTGCGTCTTCTTCGTTAAGCTCGTTCTGAGTTGCGCAGGGAAGAGCAATATCACACTTGATGTTCCAAACACCCTTGCCGTCATGATATTCCGCATCTTTATGAGTTGAGGCATATTCGGAAAGTCTGCCCCTCTTGACAAATTTAAGCTCTTTGACATACTCGATGTCAACGCCGTTCTTATCATATATATAACCTGTCGAATCCGAGAAAGAAACGACCTTTGCGCCAAGCTGTACAGCTTTTTCGGCTGCATATACGGCAACGTTGCCCGCACCCGAGATAACGACTGTTTTGTCCTTGAAGCTGTCGCCCTTTGCGTTGAGCATTTCTTCCGTAAGATAAACAAGACCGTAGCCTGTAGCCTCTGTTCTTACGAGCGAACCGCCGAATGTAAGACCCTTACCTGTAAGAACGCCTTCGTAAAGACCTGTGATCCTCTTGTACTGACCGTACATAAAACCGACTTCACGACCGCCTACGCCTATATCACCTGCGGGAACGTCAACGTCTGCGCCGATATGTCTGTAAAGCTCTGTCATAAAGCTCTGGCAGAAACGCATAACTTCGTTATCGGACTTGCCTTTGGGATCGAAATCCGAACCGCCTTTACCGCCGCCGATGGGAAGACCTGTAAGGCTGTTTTTAAATATCTGCTCAAAACCAAGGAATTTGATTATACCAAGGTTGACCGACGGATGGAATCTAAGACCGCCCTTGTAAGGACCGATAGCGGAGTTGAACTGTACACGGAAACCGCGGTTTACCTGTACTTTGCCGTTGTCGTCTATCCAAGGTACACGGAACATTATCTGACGCTCTGGTTCAACCAGTCTTTCAAGCAAAGAAGCCTGTTCAAACTGCGGGTTTGCATCGATAACGGGTTTCAAAGTGTTGAGTACCTCGGTAGCAGCCTGATGGAATTCGGGCTGAGCGGGGTTCTTTGCGATAAGCTCGCTTAATACTCGATCTACATAGCTCATTGTAAATTTCCTCCCTGTGTATTCATTTTTGTGCTTTTTTTCGTAAAAACAGAACTTGCCGTTCCGTTCTTTTTTTGGCCGGTTTTTCCACACAGCCTTATACACTGATTATACATTCATTTTGCTTGACTTGTCAACCGAAATTTCAAAATTTTAACAATATTGTTGATTTTTTTGTTTTTGCGGTCGTTTTTTGCAATTTGGAAGGTATAAACTTGTGCAATTTTTTATCTTAAAACTTTCATTTTTGGCTTTGGAGCCTTTTTTTCAAAAATATCTCAGCCAAAACAAGCGATTCGGTCAGCCCGTGAAGCAGCCGAAAAGCACTCCAGCCTTCAAGACGGTTTTCAAGGCATATCTCCTCAGCTTCGTCAAAGCATTTGCAGACCGCATCAAGCGTTTCATTCACCGTTTTGTCAAGCGACGCCCTGTCGGGACCTATATCGCGCAGCAGCGGACTGCCCTCATACATATTGTTTTCAACGGCGGCTTTGACATAGGGCAGCAATTGCTTGCCAAGTTTGCCGTAATGAGCCTGCATCAGCCCAAAATCCGCCTCACGGGCGTCTGCGGTATTCTCCTGTACGGGTACTGCGGACATGGCGTTTTCACTGCCCGAGTCACAGCTTTGCGCGGTATTCGAATGTCTGTAATACATTTTTTCTCCCCACTTTTATTCTGTTACGGATATTTTATGCCAAAGCAGAGAAAACAAGACCGTTTTTTTGAAAATATCTCAGCCGAGTATTTCGTCTTTCTTTGCAAGTATGGCTGCCGCTGCCGTACAAGCGGGGCAATCACAGTATATTGCGCCCCGAGCCTTTATCTCTTTGGCATGAGCGTTCATCATAGCCGCTTTTTCGGCGCCGAATATCTTTTCGCCCGTTTCAGAACCGGTGAGCGCTATCAATGCGTCGATAGATGTTATGTCCTCTTCAAGCTCGGCAATGAAATTTTTTGCTTCGGCAGCTTCATTTTCCGTTCCTATAGCCGCAAGATAGGCATTTGCAGCCGCTTTTGCCTCAGCGCAGCAGGAATAAGCGCTTGTCAGCTCTGAAATTTTTTCCTTTACATAATTAAGTACATCATTTGTCATGGTATATACCTCCCTTTTTTTATGATATTTTTTTGATGACCATATATTTAACAAATACGTTTAAAAGTCACGTACATCGCCCCAGATCACGCCGCTGCCTGTTCCGTCATTATCCATGATCCTGAAAGACCTGAAGGGTCCGGAAACGCATATTACATCCTGCTGTGTAAACAAGGTCGTTTTGAACTCAGGTTTACTATAAGGTTTTTTCATAGTTTATTCCTCCCCGTTATCCCGCAATTTTCTGTTAATGTAATTTACGGTTATTTCCGTATTGTCTTGATGTATGAATTTACCGAAGAAAGTTACGCTGTCAACATCTTTTTTATCCATTACGGGAGTTTTGAAAATATAGCTGTCGGGAGCCTTTTTTTGGTAACCCTCTATCTCTTCGTATAATTCTTCAAAACTGTATTCTGTCTTTCCGTCTATGGCTGTTTCTTTGTCATCTTTGTAAGCGGTAAAACCGATAGCCTTGACTTCTTTTGCATTGCCTGCATCTTTGGCGATTTCGCCAACTATTCTTGTACCGACATAAGACCCGTCTTTAACGCCGTCCTGTTGGGTGAGCGTAATATCGGCAGCACCGATTTTATCTGCGGTATACAAAGCTGTATTGCCTGTAAGGGGCGTTTGTTTGTCAAATTCGGCATAAGTGTTTTCGCCGACTTTTTTATAGAGAGTTCTGCCATTATCAAGTATGCCGTTGACCGGTAAAGTTATTTCCTCGCTGTCATTTACGGTCACTTTCACCTTTTCTTCCGTAAAACCCTTTAACAGCAGGTCATACGGCTGCTTGCGGATATACCGGTTGTTTACGAAATCGTATTCGAAGGTCAGACCGTCATTCTCGTTAAGCGTAACAATACCCGGCTTACTACACTCGTAACATACGCTGGGCTCATCTACAAACGTGGGATCATCCGGGTCCTGTCCCGCATCTTTCAAAGCATACTCGCAGCTGATGGTGAAACTGTCCCCCGTAAGTTTCAAAGGCGTTTCAAGGTCAAATATATAGTATCCGCTTTTTTCTATACGAATATAATCGCCCTCTTTTACGGTATTTTCGTTTATAGGCTTTATAGGCGCATATTCAAAATCATCATATGCCGTATTCGGCGCTTGATCGGCGGAAAGGTCTATTGTGCCGGCATCGGTGTCCGCATAGAGCTTTATATATGTATTGTCACGTATTGTCCATACGCCTATTTTTTTAAGTGTTTCTTCCGTATCGGGGTTTTCTCTGTTAAACGTAGTTGCTGCACCCGGTCTTGTGCTGAACTCGCCGTCTTCGTAATAATTGCCGTATCCCACAACCCCGGGTGTACCGGTAGGCGTATAATCATAAATTTTGGTATAGTCGCCGTTTCGCTCTATAAGGTCGCCGAAAGCAGCTACTTCGGCTATGTCCGAATCATAGGACATATAGAAAAAGCCATTATTCAAGCCCCACTTTTCGCCCCATGAATTTTTAACTATAAATGCGCCGTCATGCGTGGGCTTTGCGGGATATTTCCCGTCGCCTTCGGCATAATCAAACACCTCAAATTCGCTTGCGGAGAAGTTATCGTCATATCCCACCACAGTAACGCCGTGATTTGGCATACGCGTAGGGTCGTTGTCATAATACAGCGTTTTGTCCCCCGCCTTGTTGGGGATATACATATTCGTGCCCGATGTTATGGATAAGCTGACCGAACCATGCTCTATCAGCGCCTTTTTTATTATCTCGTTTCGCTTGTCTTTCCGGGCGTCGTCAAGATAGGTCTGTACCGTCTGAAAAGAGAAGTACGAACTTGGCATCATATTTATCGGCTCGGCTTCTATTTTTTCATATACCTCATCGTCGGTATACAGAGCGGTTTTGTCGCCCTTGTACGGAAAATCCTTTTCATAAGCGGGGCCGTTGTATATCTTTTCTTCTGCGTTTCTTTCTCTTGTAAAATATGATGCGGCAAAGGCAGTGTTGCCGCCGCCGTTTTCTATGGCGGGTTCCATACCGTAGCCGTCTTTTTTCATTTTATTGCTGAGCGCGTATGCCATATGCATCTCGGATAAATCATAGTTATCTTTGTTGCTTTCGGTCACCTTGTCAACACCGTCTTTTTTCATAAGAAGGGTCTCGATAGCGGACGCTGCCGAAAAACTCCAGCACACGCCCAAATCTTCCTGATTTTTGACGGGTGTGACATACTTAAGGGCATTGATATCGCTGTTGTAGCTTGAAGGCAGATCCAAAGATACGGTGCTTATTTCGTTCTCGTCGCTGTCAAGCAAGCCGACATCGCCGGAACCCTTGTCTATTATGACAAGCTCTCCGCTTGTTGTTACCGGAAGTTTCTCATACGCCTGAGCTGCCATAACATCGGCGCTCATTAAAGTTGTTATCTGTGTGGCAATAAGCAATAATGCCAAAGGTTTTGCTGCTTTTATAATGATCATCCTTTCTTTTGTGTTTTGTAAAGTCAAGATCCGACTTATATAGTATATTATATACTCAAAGCGGAATTATTTCAATATTTTTTGCTTTTTTAAAAAGCATGAGAATCAATAATAAAATCTTTGTCAATATCAACGGCATTTTTTGCCGCTTCTTCCCCAAGAGTTCTGTCGACCGAAAGCGCATAGAGCTTGACAAAATATCCGTCGTTTTTGTTTTCCACTTCAAATCCGTCGGCATATCCCAGACCCAGCCAGCCGAAAGCCTCGTTAATATCGTCATACACGGCGGTTATAATATCTTCTTCGGCTTTATCCGGCTCTGCGGAGGCTATCTCCCAACAAACGGTTATCCAGTACATCTCCTTGTCGGGTATAACACGGTAGCCCTGCGCCTCATACCGTGATTTAAAGGCTTTTAAATAGCTTTTTGCGTTCGGGCAGTCCTCTTCGAAACATTCGCCTACCGTGCCTACAATGCCCGTATGTACGGTAGCCAAGCCGTTTTCGACCCAACATTCCGCATAATAAAAAGCATTGCTTTCGTGTTTATACAATTTTATCATAATGTCAGTCCTTATATGTAAATTTTTCCGCTGTCCGTGGGGACAGCGGTATATCAGTGTGTAAGCAGTATCTCGTTTCTTTCTTCCTTGTCTATGTAGCCCAGACCAAGACTTGTCAGCAGCGCCCTGTCTACCTTGTCCATAAGGCTGTCTTCAAGATGCCCTATCTTTTCGCGCAAACGCCGCTTATCCACTGTACGCACCTGTTCAAGAAGTATAACGGAGTCTTTTGAAAGAGCGTGATTCTCCTTGTCTATCTCTATATGAGTGGGCAGCTTTGCCTTGTTTATCTGCGAAGTTATAGCCGCGCAGATAACGGTCGGGCTGTAACGGTTGCCGATATTGTTTTGTATTATAAGCACGGGGCGTATACCGCCCTGCTCGGACCCGATAACGGGGCTTAGATCTGCGTAGAAAATATCTCCGCGTTTTACTGTCATAAAAACCATCTCCACTATTTGTAAAATCACCTTTTGTGTTTATAGTATCGGTGGTATTTTGAAGTTTTATACACAACGGGAAAAATTTTTTTACAGCACCCCGACTTTCAGTACCTTTCCGCCGCGGATATAAACGCGCGGCACACGTTTGCCGACATTGCAGACAATTTCGTAATTTATTGTGCCCGAAAGCGCCGCAAGCTCTTCCGCCGAAACGGTTTTTCCGCCGACAGAACCCATTATCGTCACTTCGTCGCCCATTTTTATATCGGGTATATGCGTAACGTCAAGCATTGTCTGATCCATGCAGACATTGCCCACCACATTTCCGTATTCGTCGTTGACAAGTGCTCTTGCTTTGTTTGAAAATGCGCGGCTGTAACCGTCCGCATATCCTATGGGTATTGTGGCTATCTTTGACGGGGCGTTTGTGTAAAAAGTCCGCCCATAGCCTATGGGCGTGCCGCTGTCGACTTGTTTGACATAGCTTATATGCGTTTTAAGGCTCATTGCGGGCTTTAGATCAAGTACATTGCCGACCTCGCCGCTTGGCAGCATACCGTATAATATGATACCCGCGCGCACCATATCAAGCTGTAATTCGGGCATATCTATTATGGCGCCGCTGTTTGCGCAATGCCTTATAAGCCCTGTGTGACCCGCTTTTTCAAGCCCTTCGGTCATATATAAAAAACGCTCGAACTGTGTTTTTGTAAAAGTTTTGTCCCTTTCGTCAGCCGTTGAAAAATGCGTGAATATGCCCGTTACCTCGATGTTTGGCAGCGAGAATATACGTTCTGCCACTTCAAGGCTCTCTTTGCACGGCAAAAAGCCTATACGCCCCATGCCCGTATCTATTTTTATATGTACCTTTGCGGTCTTGCCGAGTTTGACTGCGGCAGCCGAAATTTTTTCGGCAAGTTCATATGAAAATACGGTCTGTGTCAGGTCGTATTCAATGACCGTGCCGAGCATATTTTCGACCGTATAACCGAGTATGAGTATAGGCACGGGTATATTGCTCTGACGCAGCGCAATGCCCTCTTCACAGGTGGCTATGCCAAGTTGGTCTGCGCCGTTGTACAGACAGATTTTGCTGACCTCGACAGCGCCGTGACCGTAAGCGTCGGCTTTGACCACGGCAAGCATTTTTGTTTTGGGATCAAGCCTTTTTTTTATTTGCCTTACGTTGTTTTCTATCGCATCAAGGTCTATCTCTGCGATAAGTCTTTGGTACTCCAACATATCAAAACCTCTTTTTGTCATTGAGTTACTGAAAATTTAGAATCGTCTATGTTTTCATTATACCTGAAATTCTCGAATTTTACAACAATTTTTTCTTTGCCTTCGGCGGTATACACAACAAGTTTGTCGGGTTCTCCGCTGTCATTGTCTATCCAGAGTTTTTCGGTGGAAAGAAACCGGTTGTCGCCCGGTATAACGGCTTCCAAGACGGTGTGTTCGCCGTCGGGCGATGCCGATGTGGTAACGGTGGCGTTTTCCATTGAACGCTCGTGATTTTCGGTAAAGGTATAAAGTATCAGCAGCGCGCGTTCGGGGCTGTTTGAGGTTACTTTTATTTTGTGGTCGCTGCCGCTTGTTTTCTGCCAGACCAGCTTTCCGTCATAGATAAGGCTTGTGCCTGCGTATTCCTCGGGGGCGAGCGTGTCTATACAATACCGCCCGTCTTTTTTTGCATATTGTACGGTTTGAAATACGTCCTCGCCTTTGTTTGATATGTATGTAACTTCGGCATCGGCGGTATAGCTCTCCATGCCGATAAGCCGCTCCGTCACATCTTTGCCGCCGCCTTTGGCGCAGCCCGACAGCGCTATCGGAACAGTCAGCGCGATCAATATCTTTTTCATTCATGTTCTCTCCAATCGGTTTATTTTATATTATATAAATAAAAAAATAAGTTTATGCGAAAATATAAGGCGGCGGTATAAAACACGCTTATCGGGGCAACAATAACCAAAAGGAGGTATTTTGTATGACGGGCGTGTTTACAAAACAAAAAGATGTGCTTGCACCCGTGAGCGGCAGGGTAGTGCAGTCGGGCAGCCGAAAAAAGGGCATAGTTATTATTCCGTCCGATATAAGAATATATGCGCCTATATCGGGCGTTGCGAACATAAGCCGCAGCGATGCGGATGTGATAGAAATATATCTGGATACCGCGCATAATTCAATATTGCTCAAAGGCGGCGCAATAAGCCGTGTAAAAAACGGCAGCCGTGTGCGTGTGGGCGAATGTATAGCCGCCATAGACCCTATGCTGATAAAAAGCGGCGGCTGTATGACACAGGTGAGATTGCTGCTTGTACGGGACATAACGCCGAAATATGTGGATATGGAGTGGGTAAAAGGCGGTGGCAGCGTTGTACTGAAGATAGTATGAACGGTCACAAATAAGAAAAGTTTTTGGAGGGATATTTATGCTTAAAAAATGGATAAACACAATAGTTATAGGTATGGCGCTCACATTGTCCGCGTTGAGTTTCGGCTATTTTCTGTATCAGCCGAAAGCGAGCGAAATAGAAGAGAGAATACCCATAACGCCCGAGCAGCGGATAACGGCGACGGAAAACACCATGGTGGAGTATATCTACAATTACGGCGACGGCATAACCGAAAGCACATATTCGCCCATACCGCCGTATCTTGTGGGGCTGACATGCGAGCAGGCAAAGGAAAAAATGAAGGGCTTTGACCTGACGTATTTCAGCGCCGAAAAAATAACAGCCGTGAAAGAATTGTCGGGGGATAGCAGGCAGCATTATGTTATAGGCGAAAAAAACGGCTATGTGGCTGTTTTTTATAAAAAAGGCGGCGGATTGAAGGAAATGACGAATACGCCCGTGGATTCGCTTGACGAGGGCGAAATAGAGGAACTGTCAAAAACAGAGATAGTGGGCAGCGGAAGATTGGCAAGTATATTGCAGGATATTGAAAGCTGAAAAATTTTAAAAAAAATTAAAAAAAACTATTGACAAATCTTTCTTTATGCTTTATAATAATTTTTGTTGCTGAGGAAAACAGCACAAACAGCATAATAACTTGCAGCAGTGGCGGAATTGGCATACGCGCAAGACTAAGGATCTTGTCCGGGTTTACTGGGTACGGGTTCAAGTCCCGTCTGCTGCACTTTTCGCGCGAGTGGCTCAGTGGTAGAGCATCGCCTTGCCAAGGCGAGGGTCGCGGGTTCGAATCCCGTCTCGCGCTTTTTATTACCCTGCCGATACGGCTTTTTATAGGGTTGTCGCCAAGCGGTAAGGCACAGGGTTTTGATCCCTGCATCTCGCAGGTTCGAATCCTGCCAGCCCTGTTTTTTATTTTTTTATCGGTAATAAAAGTATAAGAGTTGAGGTTATTTTATAGGGCTGTCGCCAAGTGGTAAGGCAACGGATTCTGATTCCGTCATTCCGCAGGTTCGAATCCTGCCAGCCTTGTTCAAAAACGAGAGGTATAAAGCCTCTCTTTTTTATTTTCTTGACACAAAACATATATTATGATATTATCGACTAAGTAAGACACCGTTTTTTTGCGGTGTGTACTTAACGACAGAAGCATTACGAAAGGAGAATTATAAATATGAAAATTTTGGTAACCGGCGGTCTGGGCTATATCGGCTCACATACCGTTGTTGAGCTGCTGAAAAGGGGCTATGAGGCGGTCGTTGTTGACAATCTGTGCAATTCAAACCCAAAAGTAAAAGGCAGGATAGAGGAAATAACAGGTAAAAGTTTTGATTTTTATAAATGCGATATACGCGATAAAGCGCTGCTGGATAAGGTGCTTGAAGAACATAAAGTAGATTGCTGCATACATTTTGCGGGTCTGAAAGCGGTCGGCGAGTCGGTAAAAGAACCTTTGATGTATTATGAAAATAATCTGTCGGGTACACTTACGCTTTTGAAGTCCATGACGGAACACGGCTGCAAGAATATAATTTTTTCGTCCTCTGCGACTGTATACGGCGATCCCAAGGAAATACCCATAAAAGAGACCTGCCCCAAAGGCGAGTGTACAAACCCCTATGGTCAGACCAAAAGTATGCTTGAACAAATATTGACCGATATAAGAAAAGCCGATAACGAATGGAATGTTGTGCTGCTTAGATATTTTAACCCGATAGGCGCGCACAGCTCGGGTATGCTTGGCGAAGACCCCAACGGTATACCCAATAACCTGATGCCTTATATAACACAGGTCGCAATAGGCAAGCGTGAAAAATTGGGCGTTTTCGGCAATGACTACGATACACCCGACGGTACGGGCGTAAGGGATTATATCCATGTTGTCGATCTTGCTGTGGGTCATATAAAGGCGCTTGAAGCGATAAAGAGAAACTGCGGTCTTGATATATATAATCTTGGCACGGGTCGCGGATATTCGGTGCTGGAAGTGGTACAAAACTTTGAAAAAGCATCGGGCGTGAAAATACCTTATGAGATAATGCCAAGACGCGCAGGCGATATTGCGACCTGCTATTCAGACCCTGCAAAGGCAGAAAAAGAGCTGGGCTGGAAAGCCGAATTCGGTATTTTTGAGATGTGCCGTGATTCGTGGAATTGGCAGTCCAAAAATCCTAACGGATACAGTGATGAGGATAATTAAAGGTGTCTGCTCAACAGATAAAATAATATTGCAGATACGAGGGGTATGTATCGATGCAAGAACAGTTTGTTCATACGCGGTCTAAAGTAGGCTCAAAGCATAAAAAATGTGTTCCGATATTGGTTATATTTGTTATATGCTGTATTGCTTATGCCAATTCTGTTGCTTTTGAATACAGCATGCATAAAGTTAATGCTGATATGTACTTCAAGGTAAAGCATAACGGAAAAATGACCTTTTATATAGGAGAATGAAATTCCAAGGAAGTACATATAGGAGAAAATTTTTTTCGTGAAATATATAATTCTGCCCAATATCAAATGGACAAAAGCGACTATAACGAAGCCTTGAAAGCTGTAAAGTGTCCGGCAAACTTTGATGTTCCGGAGGAGGAATATAAAAATTTATATCCATATACAAAAGATGTAGCATATTTTGACGGTCTTCGTTACAGGGGAAAAAATTATTGCGTGGAAAAAGAGGGCGCGATATTATATCATGGCGTTGATTCGGAAATGCCGATCGAAGGTATCGACAACGCACGACGGACTGTCGAACGTATTTTGATCAATACGGTATATACAGATGGGTGGATCATGAAGGAACAGAATACGCCTTGAATGAGATACAAGCATCACGAACCCAAAAAACAGGGAACTCCAATTACCCTTAAAGTAACGGGAGTTCCCTTGATATTTGGGTCAAAGCCCCAAATTCTAAAGTTTTGCTCCGCTTTTTACAAAAAGCGGATGGGGTTCGGGGCAGAGCCACGAAAAAAACTACTGTTTGTCAAAATACGCCTTCCCTGCCGTTGGCTTGAAATACGTCCGTATATACCCCTCGGTCGACACTATCACAAATTCATTCGTGCTTTCTATATAATAAACATCGTCGCCGTCTTCCGCCTCGAGCTTGTGCAGCGCATCGGGCGAAACAATTACTTTCCCTGCGCCCGCTTCGTATTCCTCGGCGGTTTGATAAAGCCCGTCAAACTCCTCGCCGTGCTTTTCAAAATGTTCGTTTCTCAGGCGTTCACTCTTGAATCTGTACTCCGCCGCATTTTCGCTTTGAGCTGAAATAACGTCGGCTGCCTCGGTTTTGTCGCTTTCGTTTTGCATGGTACAGCCGCATAAAAAACATAATATAACGGCTATTGCGGCAAATATCCTTAAATATGACTTACTTTTCATTCTCCAGTTTCCTTATCTTTGCCTGTACCTGTTCAAGCGTTACCGTATTAAGCGAAGAAATATTGCATTGCTCGGCTTTTTTATAGTATTCAAGCGCCTTTGCCCTGTCTTTTTTCTTCTCGCATATAACACCCATGAAAAACAGACTGTCAACCATATGTCCGCGAAATTCAAGCGCCTTTAAAAAGGCCTCTTCGGCACCGTCAATATCGTTGCGCGCAAGACGTATCTGCCCCATATTATCCCATGCGGGAGCGTTTTCGCGATCGTCCTCAAGGGCTATGTTTGTGTATTTTTCAGCCTCGTCAAGTTCGCCGAGCAGCAGATGAAAATACCCAAGGCTCGTATATGCGCCCGCATTGACATACTTGTAACTTTCGGTCAGTTTTTCAAGTATCTCTATCGCTTTGCGGATATTTTCGTCACCGCCCATCACCCAGTAACAACTGCTTTTTGCAATGGGTATGTTCTTATCGTAAAATAATTTTGTGTTGTACTTTTCGGAAAGCTCAAAATATTTGAGAGCCTCTTCCGCGCTGCCCTGATGCAGCAGTTCAAGACCGTAGTTGTAAAGTGCAACGGAATTTTTTGTGTTCTTTTCGACCGCCCGCCTATAGTATTTGAGTGCCGTATCCGGCTTACGCATAACATAGTAAAAATTGCCGACCATACCGAGATAATAACTGTAAAATATCAGCATATTCAAAATCAGATACACAAATATAACAGGCAGCATTATCCAGAGCGGAAACCTAAGATAAAAGACAAAAATTATCCATGAAAGCATCACAAAACCAAGCGTAAAGCCTTTCCAATACTTTACCCAGTCTATTTTTTTATTCATATCCAAAACCTCTTAGTCCGAAAATAATTTGTCCGTTGCGGTCAGCTCGCTTGCTGCGACCGTTTTCTGCTCACCCGTTTTCATATTTTTTACGGTGACGCTGTTGTTTTTAAGCTCGTCCTCGCCGATGATGACAACATAGGGTATGCCCATTTTATCGGCATATTTCATTTTGTGCTTGAATGCCTTTTCGGGATAGTATACCTCGGTATTAAGCCCGCAGTTTTCGCGCAGATGCGAAGCTATCGAAAGCGGATATTCAAGCCCTACGCCCATAGGCGCGATAAGCACATCCACAACACTGTTGGATGCGGGCTTGATTATCTCAGCCGCCCTGAGCTGTGAAAAAAGCCTTGTAAGCCCGATAGAAATGCCTATACCGGGCATTTTCTGCTTTGTGTAATACCCCGTGAGATCGTCATATCGTCCGCCGGAGCATACACTGCCGAGTGAGCGGTGTTCGTCAAGCACGGTTTCGTAAACGGTACCGGTGTAATAGTCAAGCCCCCTTGCAATAGTCAGATCGACCGTGAAACAGTCGTCGTCAATGCCGAACATACGCATAAATTCAACAACTTTGGCAAGCTCGTCAACACCCGCAGCAAAAGTTTCGTTTTCGATGCCAAGACTGCGGAGATATTCTATTTTTTCGTCCGTGTCGCCCTCTGCGGTGATGAAGCCGATTATTTTTTCGGCTTTTTGGCTGTCAATGCCCAATTCTGAAAGCTCCGCCATCACTTTTTCAACGCCCGCTTTGTCTATCTTGTCTATAATGCGCAGAATATCCGTCACATTTTCGGAAAGACCGAGAGAGCCAAAAAAACCGTTCAGTATCTTGCGGTTGTTGAGCCTTATCGTAAATTTGCCGAGTTCGAGTTTTTTGAATATATTAAAGATAACGGCAGGTATCTCCGCATCGTGTATGAGCGGAAGTTCGCCGTTGCCGATTATATCTATATCGCATTGATAAAATTCGCGGTAGCGCCCTTTTTGCGGACGTTCGCCGCGATACACCTTGCTCATCTGATAACGCTTGAACGGGAATGTCAGCTCCCCCGAATGCTGCGCCACATAACGCGCAAGCGGTACCGTCAGATCGAAACGCATGGAAATGTCATTGTCGCCTTTGTTGAAACGATATATCTGTTTTTCGGTTTCTCCGCCCGCTTTGGCAAGCAGTATTTCCGAAAGCTCCAACACGGGTGTGTCAAGCGGCAGAAAACCGAAACTTTCGTATACCCCGCGGATAGTGTCGTATATTTTGTTGAACAATATCTGATCGGGCGGGAGCAGCTCCATAAATCCCGGCATTATTCGTGGTGTTATTTTATCCATTTTCTTTTAATACTTCCTTTCTGAGAATCATCTCGTCTATGCGTTCTATATAATCGTCAACGCTTTTTACGTTGAATATCCGTTCTATCCTTTCGCCGCCGCGGCTGACGATCTTGGTCGAACCGCCTGCGCCAAGGGCTATTATGCTCTGTTTTTCCTCCATTATCTGCACATTGTAAACACAGGCGCAGCCGGGTCTGCAATAGCCGACGTTCTCAAAATTGCCGACCATATTTTTTTGTCTGTACATATAATAAGGGTACATACCCATTTTTTCGGTCCTGTCGGCGGTTATTTTCAGCATAGCCGACATATGTTCAAAATCCGTCATATGGTATTTTTCAAGCGTTTCTTTGAGCCTCGAAGCGCGTTTGACGGCAAGCGTATGTACGGTTATGCTTTCGGGCGAGAGCTTTTCAAGCCCGTCCATTGTGCGTATGACGTGCTGTTCCGTTTCGCCGGGCAGACCGAGTATAATATCTGTGTTGATGTGCTTGTGACCTGCGCGTCTTGCCGCCTCAAAGGCTTTGTAAAATTCTGCGACCGTGTGACGCCTGCCTATAAGCTCCAGGGTTTCGTCATTCAAGGTCTGCGGATTTATAGAGATCCTGCCGACGCCGTGGTCTTTCAATATTTTCAGCTTTTCGGGCGTTACGGTATCGGGACGCCCCGCTTCAACGGTATATTCTTCGGGTATGCCGAAATATTTTTCCGTCATGGAAAGCAGGCGTTCAAGCTGCCTTTCGTCCAAAGATGTGGGCGTACCGCCGCCTATATAGAGGCTTTCGATAGTTTTGTCTGCTGTTATGTCCGAAACAAAGGTCATTTCCTTTTCAAGCGCGTCAAGATACGCGTCCGTTTTTTTGGCGTATCTGTCAAGCGGATAAGAGGTGAACGAGCAGTATAGACAGCGTGTCGGGCAAAACGGTATGCCTATATACATACTTATTTTGCCGCTGCCGCCAAGAACGATGTCTTTTTCGCTTTTGGCAACACGTATGGCAAGTTTTGCTTTTTCGTCCGTGACCAGATAATCCTCTTTGAGAATGCCGAGTACCTCACTGTCGGAACAGCCCATATCCCAGAGATTGCATACTATTTTAGCGGGTCTTACGCCCGTAAGCACGCCCCAGGGCGCATTTATGGGCTTTACCTGCATAAGGCAGCAAAAAACCGCAACACGCAGCCCGTAACGCACCGATTTTTCGTTTTCGATGTCGACATCAAGCTGATATTCGGCTTTTATATCACCGTCGTAAAAGGCGGCAAGCGCATTGCTGCCGTGAAGTGCGCTGACAACGGTCGCGCCGTCGGGAAAGTCTATGCGCGTATATTTTTCATTCGGATAAAACATCATTACGGTTGTAACGATGTCGTCCGCATAAGAGTGATTTCTGAGAATATAATTCATAATACTGCACCTATATTGTATATATCACAAGAAAACATAGGGGTTGTTTGTTTTTTCAAAACCTATGTCCGTCGGTATGCCATGCCCCGTGAATACGCGTGTATCTTCGGGCAGAACAAAAAGTTTTTCGACAATGCTTTTGTTCAGCGCCCTGCCGTCGGAAAGCGGAAAATCGGTGCGTCCGACGCTGCCGAAAAACAAGGTATCGCCGGATATAAGAACGCCTTCGTTTTCAAAATAATAACAGCAACTTCCGGGGGTATGACCGGGCGTGGACCGCGTTTTCATGCTAAGGCTGCCGAAAGAGATGACATTGCCGTCCGAAACGGTCATATCGTATTCAAGCAGCATGCTTTTTCGCATCATCGGTACCGAAAGATTGTAATAGTCGTTTTTGGCAAGCACGCTGTCCGCGGACGGAATTATCACGGGTATATCGCCGCAGAGTTCTTTAAGCTCTTTTGCACCTGAAAAATGGTCAAAATGACAATGCGTCAGCACAATTTTTTCGGGTTTGAAACCGTTTTCTTTTATAACATTGAATATACGGTCTGCATCGTCGGCGGGGTCTATGACGCAAGCGGCATTTGTCGCTTCGTCTGCAATAATATAACAATTTGTTGCCAATTCGCCTAATGTGAGGCTTTTTATTTTCATATAAACACTCCTTCAGAACAGTCTGTCGCTGTCAAGCAATATGGTGACGGGACCGTCGTTCAGCAATTCGACCTTCATATCGGCTTGAAAAATGCCGCTTTCGACCTTGACCGAAAGCGTTTCTTTCGCTCTTTTTACCATTGTTTCAAATATCTCTCTTGCCTCGTCCGGCTTTGCGCCGCAGGCAAAACTCGGGCGCGTACCCTTGCGCGCGTCGGCATATATCGTAAAATTGGGTATAAGCAATATATCGCCGCCTATATCCGTAACGGAAAGATTCATTTTTCCGTTTTCGTCCTCAAAGATACGAAGTGTAGATATTTTTTTGAGCATCATATCTATAACGCCGATGTCATCGCCCGTATTTATGCCGATAAGCGCAAGAATGCCCCTTTCTGTCCTGCCTGCGCAGACACCGTCTACGGTGACGGACGCATATTTTGTTCGCTGTAAAACTATTCTCATTTTATGTGGTTACTCTTTCTATATTTTCAATGCCCTCTATATTGGCTATTTTTTTACATACTATATCAAACTGTTCTCTGCTGTGTATGGATATAGTCAGCTCCGCTACGGCGCTGCCGTTTTTCATGGCTCTTGCGCCTGCGCTCTGAACGGCTATGCCGTCGTCAGCAACGACTTTGAGTATATCCATGAGGAAACGATCTCTGTCCCTGCCGATAATGCGTATTTCGGAGGTATAGTAGTTCCTGCTTTCGACCGAGGTGTTCCAGCACGCTTCTATAAGGCGGCTCCTGTCCTCCTCGCTCAGATTTATGATGTTCACGCAGTCTGTGCGGTGTATGGAAACGCCGCGTCCGCGCGTTACAAAACCGACTATCTCATCGCCCGGCACGGGCGTGCAGCATTTTGAAAAACGCACGTCTATATCGCCTATGCCTTTTACTATAACGCCGCTTTCGGAACGTCGGCTGCCCGTGTTTTCAAATGCATGGGCATTTGCATCCATTTGCGCCTGTATCTGTTCGTCACGCTCGGCAAGCAGTTCTTCGGCTGTTTTGCTGCGCTTTATATATGCGTTGTACGCCTCGGACAGCTTGTTTATGACCTGAGCTTCTTTAAGACCGCCGTGTCCGACAGCCGCGCAAAGCGTATCCCAGCTGCGGAAGCTGTAACGTTCCATAACGGGCGTCATACATTCGGGTATGAGCATATCCGCAAGCACAAGATTTTTCTTCCGCGCATCTTTTTCAAGCAGTTCCCTGCCGTGTACGATATTTTCCTCTTTGTTTATTTTACGGTACCACTGGTTTATTTTGGTGCGCGCCTGAGCCGTTTTGACAAAGCTGAGCCAATCCATGCTCGGACCGCGCGAGTTTTGAGATGTTACTATTTCGATTATATCGCCGTTTTGTATCTTGTAATCAAAGGTAACTATATGACCGTTTGCGCGCGCGCCGACCATTTTGTTGCCGACAGCCGAATGTATTGTATAGGCAAAGTCGACGGGGCATGAGCCTTCAAGCAGACTTATGACATCGCCGCGCGGACTGAAGCAGTAAACATTGTCGCTGCAGGCG